>JBDSSX010000248.1:0-43673 GCA_039928555.1 Nitrosospira sp.
ACGACATTGACTATGCCCCCCGATGCACCGCTACCATAGAGCAGCGTTGCCGGACCTCGCAGGATTTCGATCTGGGACGCATTGAGCGACTCGACGGTTACCGCATGATCCGGGCTGATGGCCGAGAGGTCGAGCGTACCAATTCCGTTATCGAGCACTCGAATGCGCGGACCATCCAGGCCGCGAATAATCGGACGGCCCGCAGCCGGTCCGAAGGAGCTGGACGCCACACCCAACTCGCGAGAAAGGGTATCGCCCAGACTCGCCTCCCTCTTGCGGCGCAGATCTTCGCCTTTCAATACTGAAGCAGGCTGAGCCATATCAAGCTCGCTACGATTCTCGAATGGCGTGCTGGTCACTACGACTGGCGGCAATACGCTATCCTTGCCGGCATCCTGAGCTTGAACGGACGCTACGCCGAATACAGTGAGCATGATGATGGCTGATCCGAAGAATCTCTGAGCAAGTCCTCCTCGCCTCTCGGACGCCCCACCCCGCAAAGCCGCCGTCACGCCCCCGGCTGGCAGAATCGGAGACTTGTTCAGAGACCCGCTGAATACTTCGCTCATGCGTGGTGAAAGTGCGCCCGATACACTACAACTTGAATAATTCATACCAACTTCTGGAATAGATGGAAGTAGGCGAGTGCTACGCAACCGAGTTGCATTACTGCGCCAGCCTTCCGCCGCCAACTGTTTTTGTGGCCGGATACAGCCCTAATCGATTGGTAAACGTCAAATGACGGATACCGGCCAGGGCTGTTCGATTAAGAAACGGAAGGACTACGCTCCTGGAGGAGCGCGCGTGAGGTAGGAGGATGAAAAATTAACGGGGGGATGAGCGGATTTCAAGCGCGGCGGAAGCTGCCGCGTTATTTGATCCAGAAAGAAGAAGGTCAGGATAAGAAGGATAATGCTAAAAGCCGATAAAGCCAGGCAGTCCAGACAAATTTGGTCGGAGTCGGAGTCGGAGTCAGAGTCGGTTTCGTTTTGCCCGTGATCGCCCGCTTGAACCGCGCCGATGACATCGACGTGCGTAAGCGCATGCGTCGCCTGAAAGACCGGGACGAACGAAAACACCAATACCAGAAATAAGAATAATCCTTTACGCGATACCATGGAACCTTACTCTCCCAATATCGGTATATCGGTATCGCATTTTATGAATTGGATATTCTGTCATGCGCATTCGGCACATAAACCCTTGACTATCAACTCGACTGCCTGAGACCGGTAGCCGGCCGGCAACGGAGCGTCATACCCGGCCTTCAGGTCATCAAGGCAAATCACCCTGGTACAACGGGTACATTTAAAATGCGCATGCTGATGTGAATGCGCATCGAAATTTGCACGAAAACGCCATACTCGATCATCACTCGCCACCCTATGCACAAAACATCTCTTGTTCAGCCATTCAAGCACACGATAGAGCGTGACACGGTCCAACCGTTGCTCACCGCTCAGGCGCTGTTCAATTTCGTGGTGCGTAACGGCGCGCTGTTCCGCCAACAAAATGGCAAGGATTTGAACTCTGCCCGAGGTTGCCCGATCACCGGTACGCCGGATCATCGTTTCCGCCTGTTCCTTAAAATTGATAGGCATAAGAGATGTTATTGCAACAAAGTTGCGTTTACTATAAACGGATAACTGCGTAAGCGCAATATTAGCTGGATTGTTCTCCCCGGAAAATAAGGAGCTTGGTTCGGAATCTGCATACAGGAAACCATCTGCGCCATAATTTCGGATACCTGTATGGTTCATATCTATCGTGACGATGCTTGGCGCGATAATCAGGACATCCACAGCATAGGCCGCTACGGAAATTGCGGCTCGCGCGTCTCACTAAAGCTTGTGTGTCTCACTAAACCATAATTCCATGGTCAAATCGAATCGTATTCTTTTTTTTCGGTTGGCCGCTGCACTCGCCGAAGTTACATTTGGCTTATTGAGTACGTTCGCCGGTACAA
This sequence comes from Nitrosospira sp., assembly GCA_039928555.1. Classification (GTDB taxonomy): domain Bacteria; phylum Pseudomonadota; class Gammaproteobacteria; order Burkholderiales; family Nitrosomonadaceae; genus Nitrosospira. Next base: position 1,967 of record JBDSSX010000248.1, read on the forward strand.
CTTTTATTCGATAAAAACAAATGCGCATTCTGTCAATTATTGCAGTACTGATTGCTTATGGGTCACTATATCCCGGCAATTTTTCAGAGTCAGACGCGGGCGCTATGAAGAAATTCTTTACGGATTGGCGCGTTGTCACTTCTCGGGGAGATATGCTGGGTAATCTGGTGCTTTTTTTCCCACTCGGAATGGCGGGCATATTATTGGCCCCACACAGCCGAAATGCCACGATTCGTGCCACGTGTTTGCTTTTGCTGGCGTTCGTTTTCTCATTTGTCCTTCAGTTAGCTCAGGTTTGGCTGCCCTCCCGCTCCGCGGCACTGGCAGACGTGATATGGAATATGGCGGGTATGACGCTGGGGTTGGCTATAGCATATCTTATAAAGAAATATGCACCCAGAAGGGTTCGCTCATTTGATTCCCCGTCGCTTGCAGCCCTTTCGGTATTGGGGTTGTGGCTGCTCATGGAGTTATTGCCGCTGGTTCCATCTCTCGACTGGCAAAAGTTCAAGGATGCACTAAAGCCGCTTTTTCTGGACTATACCTTGTCGTTCCCGGTAGCAATGATGCATGCGGCTGGAGTATTTATTGCCGGCAGCGCTTTTGTGGCGTTGGGACGACAGCCAGCTGCGTGGCTGGCGAGCGCACTCATAATAGTCTTGGCAGGGAAGGTTGTTATCGTCAGTTTGACACTGGACGCATCGCTTCTCATCGGGTCGCTGGCAGGATATGCGGGTTGCCTGATTGTATGGCGCCTCGCTGGCACAATACTCTTCGAAGCGGCATTCTGGCTGCTGTTAATCGCCTGGAGCATTGTCGCGATAACGCCTTTTTCTCTCACTTCGAGTGGAACCTTCAACGGGATCCCTTTCGCGACCATGCTCCAGGGATCCATGGAAACCGGTGCTCGGGGACTGGCCCAGTCGTTGTTTATTTACACGGCTTTGTTATGGCTTTTGCAAAGGACCGGCATGGGCATCGCGAAAGCGACGGTGGGGCTGGCAATATGGTCATGCTTGATCGAGCTGATACAAATGGGCTTGCTGGGCCGCACAGCGGATGTCACAGAACCAATTCTGTTATTGCTGGCTGGCTGGACATTGTCGGTTCTGCAAAAACACGGAATACCCGTCAGACAGGAGAAAGAAACGCCGATATCGCGGCCATACCCTTTAGTGACGGTCCACACAGAACTGAGCGGGAGATGCACACTTGCTTCGCTGGCGATCGGGATTGGGATATGTGTGGCGATTGTCTGGTTGATAACACGGTCACCCTTGGTGCCCTATAACGTTCGCGAACTGATGTACGAGGGCCATCCCTTTCGATCGCTGGTACTGCTTACGACCCTGTTGTACTGGGCAATAGGTTTTCCTATATTGATTGTGCAATGGCTGGCGCGGGGGGGGCTGTATCTGCTCAGCTTCCCGCCCCTGGTATTGCTGCATGGGTTGATCGCATGGATGCTACTGTGGTCCGCGGTACCAAGTGAGAGCCTTCACGACATTGTTGGATCTCCTGTTTTGGCCTGGCCCGGGAAATGGGAATTGCTCGGCCGTTTTCTGGCATTGTTCAGCCTCTGGAGTGTTGCGGCAACGGCAGGCGCCGTTATCGCCGCGTGGCGTTTCCTTCCTGGTGTCAATGGCGCTAAATCAGCGCTGTTGGGATGGGCGATTGGCGCCTGCCTGTTTGTACCAACATCATATTACGTCGTAGTCGCGGCAGCCTCCACGGACAACCTGGTCGAATTGATTGACGGCAATGGCAGCGTAGGCGCATTTTTGCTGATCGGCCTGGCGATGGCGGGAATTTCGTTTGGCGGGACAAAGGCCACGCTGGCGTTGATTCCCGGGGTGGTGCGGCGGACAAGAGCGGCCACATGGGTGCTTGGTTCCGGCGTTCTGGCCTATTTGGCAATTTATTTCGGCACGGAACAGGTAATTGTCAAATACAACCAGGTGTTTTCCGCATTGCAATTCCTGCTGAGTAGCGATCGCGCGCATCTGGCCGGGCCGGGCGAGCTGGCGGTTCGATACATCGCGCTATGGGGCTTTCTCATCATAGCCATCGTAATGGTGCAATATCCGCTATGGCGTTGGGCCATATCGGAATCGCCGCAGCCGGGCAAGCACGTAGGCGAACGTTTGTCATAATCTGTAGCTCATACGATAAGCACTGGCGACTTACAGAAAACGAACCCGCACTCATTGATCCAGCTAACCCGGATGTTTCATAAATTAACGCGCGCCCTCCCTGGTCTGTTGTTTTGTAGGGAAATTTGAAGTTTCATGCAGCATATTTTACGCGGTGATCCTGGAAGTATTTTCTGACACGTTCAGGTGATTGTGTCACTGCAATCGGCGGACCGTATTATCTCATCAGAAACCCTGTGGCAATCGAAGGATGAGAAATACAGGCTAGCGGAATACTAGTTAATCAAAGCTCTAAATCAATCGTCGCTTATCCGGCTCAGGGACTTACTCTTCAGTGCCTAAGAAAACATTCTCATTAATTTTAGCCTGAAAGGCTTCTTTCGATCGAGAAGGTAAATCTCAAATACCGTTGCCACGCGTCTCCAACCAGCTCGCTCAAACACGTGCAAGGACGGCTTATTTGACCACCAGATGCGTGCATACATATACCTGAAGCCGCGTCGAGACATATCTTTTGTAGCAAATTTAATAAGATTGCTGGCGATACCGCGCCCACGCATTTCTGGGAGAACGATTAACTGCACTAGCTTGGCTTCTTTATCTGCCAGAGGCCAGAAATTCCGCTGACGATAACGCTCACCGTACCAGAAAAAACATAAGGCAATAACCCGGGAGCCATCCATGCACGCATAAGCGTGGGAACCATCCCCGAAATACCACGCCTGTTGAACAATTAGTTCATCCTCGGAATTGTTAATTTCGTTTCTCTCCACAGGCACGAGGCGAAATCCTGTGGCTAATGATGTTGCAATCTCACTTGTGCAATTACGTCCATAGATATAATAAAAGGAATATTCTCCAAATAAGAGCCGAAGCAATCTCTTGATGAAATTCGTCATGCGCACAAAAAAATCAGATTCCGAACCGCATCATTTTTTTGACTTTCGACTTAAGCCCGAGCTGATCCAGCTTATCGCCCACCAGCTTACTGAAGTAATCCACAGCTCGTTGACTATGCAGCAGGAACTTATTGCGCAGATTGCTACGCAGGAAAAAAACATTTGCGCATTGAATACTGTGGGTGGCAAATAGCTTTTTATGCTCTGACTGTCCTTCAGTAAAATCAAAAAAACGAAAAGAACGCTCCTCGAACAGGTGCTCCAAGGCAAGCCACTGCAAAATTGTGCCAACTGAAAAACTCATGTAGCCAGGGTCGTATCCCAGGTAAGCATAGATCAGGATTTCGTTGGAGATCGGGCAGTAGAGATACGAGACAGGCTGGTCCTGATAAAAAAGGATAAATCCACGAATAAGCCCCTGCTGAGCAAGCTGCTCCATTTCGCGGAGAAACTCCTCTGAATCGGGCAACCCCGCATCAAGCAGCTTTTCCTGATAGGTTATCCGAGAAACAACGCGAGCAAGTCGAAAGAACTCCGGCATTTCTCCGGCTGACTTGTAAACTTTCCAGGAGATGTCACCACCGCAATATTCAGCGTATTTTCTGATTTTACGATTGAGGGTTGAACGCGTCTTGGAGGAAAATTTGCTCTTGTACTCTGCGAATGACTGACGCATATCAATATAATACCGATGGTGCTGGGAAGATACGTAGCAAAGGTAATTTCCCCCCCTTCGAAGTATGGGCTGCTTGCCAATGACACGTAGCGATCGTATCAAAAAACCTTGACTATTGACTTGAAGAACATCGACTGGTGGTGCCGGCTCTGTCACCGCCGGGGTTTCGTCGTCAAGCCCCACCTCCCGCACTTGTAACCATAATCGAGAGGCAAGCAACGTTTTGTCCCCAAGTTGAAGCTTTATGGGTACTTGGCGGCAATGCCATATTTGCTTCAACGAAATCCCCGCCGCAAACCCTGTTCCAGCATCCTGAGTCCCGTTTTCCAGATCGGCGAGGTGAGGGGGGCGGGCTGCGAAAACACCAGGTCAGGAGTCAAGCCGTGAAATCCTCGCACGCGAAAGCAGTCCCGATTTCGATCCAGAAAAGTGCAGAGTTTGCGAAATCGGGTTACCACGATATCATCCGGCCGATTCATGCTGCCGTTAAGCAACTCGAAATTGTGAGAGAGGATAACGAAGGCTTTACGCCCCGATTCCATTGCTTGCCAGAGCAAGCCTTCCATCTCCCGATAAGAGCATGCGGTTACCTGTGCATGCCGCAATGAACCGGTACCATTATGAAAAACCGTCATCGGATACTCGTATACGCCTTCACATTCAACCGGCTCTACAAGCACAATTTCTGGACTCACTTCGCTGTCCGGTCCAAACATACTGGCGTTGTAGCTGCTATCGAAAGCGATGTGATTCGTGGCAAGTGCCCGCAGCGTATCTCTGTTGAAACCGAAACTTCCCGCGCGAAAAGTGTTTACACTTTGACCACCGGCCAGTTCAATCAACTTTGCACCTGCCTGGATCAGAATCGTTTGTTCCTGTAAAGAAAAATAACGCAGGAACTGCTTCTTGCCGGTGATGTTGTCGAGTAGGGGTTCATTGGATTCATCGACCCATTCGGTATGCAGGTGAAGCTGTATTTCTTGACCTCTTTCTCCAACGAGGCCAATGATCTCCGCCAATGGGTCCAGCCCAAAGCGGGTCGAGAAAAGAGATTCCACAAAAAATACGCCTGTTAGCCCATGCTCCTGTAATTGATGCAATTGATACGGCAAGCCGTAATCGCCTCTCGATGTAGGGCCATAGATATATCGTTGAAACGCACTCGGAAACTCGGCGTCAATGTTGTCCCAACCATCACACCAAACCTCCACGTCGACGGTAAGAAATACGTCCATCATCTTATTGCGAATTCCTGATCTATCGATTTGGATCTGTCATATACCCATAATTTCTGATGTGCTACACCAATGATACGTCTATCGGCCATATAGCGTCAGGCCACCTTGAGATCGTTCTTGCGCGAACCGGAGTGCTCCACACCCAGCACGTTGCGCAGAAACGACTCGAACATAAGCAGCGTCCACAGCGAAGCGCTATAGTCGCGCCTTCCTGACTGATGCTGGTCAAGCAACTCTTTTAAAAATGCTCTATTGAAGATTCCCGTATCAGCCAGAATGGGGCCCATTAAAGCGTCGTTTACCCTTTGGCGTAGCGGGCCGCGAAACCAGCTTGCCAACGGTACCGCAAATCCCATTTTGTCACGATAAAGAATATCATCGGGAAGGTAGGGTTCCAAAGCCTTCTTGAACACATATTTGCCCTCATGACCGTGCAGCTTGAAAGAGACCGGGAGGCCGGATATCCACTCGACCAGTTTATGATCCAGCAACGGCACACGCACCTCCAGGGCATGGGCCATACTGGCCCGATCCACTTTGGTAAGGATATCGCCAACGAGGTAGGTTTTCATGTCCAGGTATTGCACGCGGGATAGCGGGTCTTGTGTGGGGCATTTATCAGTATGGGCGCGTAGAACTTCCACCGCCTGGTATCCCTGCAGACTGCGATTGAAGGAAGCACTGAACAGACGTTGGCGCATATTGTCCTTCATGATGGAAATAATATGAAAATAGCCATCCACGGGATCACGCGCCAGCGCCTCGAAAGTGGTTTTTGCACGCAAAGCCCTTGGCGCCCAGTCAGCCTTTGGATATAGATTTCCCAGCAGGCCGAACAAGGGCTTGCGAAGTCCAAGCGGAAACATGGATCGCATCCGTTCCTCATTGAGGTGCCAGCGATAGCGGCCATATCCGGCAAAGTTTTCGTCACCGCCGTCTCCCGATAATGCGACCGTTACGCGTTTTCTGGCTAGCTCGCAAACCCGGTAGGTAGGCATGGCGGAACTGTCGGCAAAGGGTTCATCGTACAGGGAGGCCAGCTTGTCTATGAGGTCGAAATCGTCCTGATCCACCTGTTCCACATTATGCTGGGTGCGATAACGATCGGCCACTTTTTGCGCATATTGGGATTCGTTGAAGGCGGGGTCACCAAAAGAAATGGAACATGTATTGACCGGTTCTCCCATGAGATTGGCCATCATCGCCACCACCGCGCTGGAGTCGACTCCACCAGACAGGAAAGCACCCAGCGGCACCTCGGTCATAAGGTGGATCTTTACCGATTCGCGCAACCGGACAATCAGCTCTTCCTGCGCTTCTTGCATGCTCATGGAATCGTGTGGCGTAAACGGCACGTCCCAATACTGGTGCAGCCGCGGCATACTTTGTCCGCTGTGAAGTTTCAAGGTGTGAGCCGGAGAAAGTTTGAATGCCTGTCGAAATATCGTCTTCGGCTCAGGGACATAGCCATAAGCAAAGTAATCTTCGATGGCATGAGGATCCATATCCCGGTTAAAATCTGGATGAACGAGCAGCGCCTTGAGTTCGGAAGCAAAAATGAACGTGCCGTCTTCCAGCAAGCTATAGTAAAGGGGTTTTATTCCGAGCCGGTCGCGGGCGAGAAACAAGATTTCCTGGTTGCGATCCCATAAGCCGAAAGCAAACATGCCCCGGAATCGATCCACGCAATGCTCACCCCATTCTTCCCAGGCATGGACAATGACTTCGGTATCGCAATGGGTGCGAAAGGTGTGACCCAGGGCGGCAAGCTCTTTGGCGAGTTCCTGAAAGTTGTAGATTTCTCCGTTAAAAACCACGACCACACTGCCGTCTTCGTTGAAAAGTGGTTGCTGTCCACTGGAAACATCCATAATCGAAAGACGGCGATGACCGAAGCCCATACCGGGTTCCGTATAGAGCTCTCCTTCATCGGGTCCGCGGTGAATCTGGATCTGATTCATGCGCTCGAGCACTCGCCGGTCGATTTCACTTTTGCCCCGCGTGTCAAACAGACCAACAATTCCACACATGTTGATTTCCCTTTATTCCGTCCGTTATCCTAAATCCGGTAGTTGGACGGGGCGGAGTGTATGGTTTTTGGGGTGCATGGCAAGGCGCAACGACGCGGAATGGCCGTTCCATTCCAAGAAGTTGCAACGCAGCCATGTGCCGCAAAAACTGTGCAATCCGCCCCGTAGCGGACTCACCGAAAAGGTGAGAATCAAATAGTACAAAAATTCTTTACGAATCATAATTCCAGACTGACAAATAAGCGGTCAACCGCCGGATTTAGGGTTATAGGTGAAGGGCCTTGTCATAGACCTGAAGATAACCTTGGGTCATGGCCTCCATGCTGAAACTTGCCTCAATCTGGCGTCGCGCTGCTTTGCCGTGCTGGACGATCAGATCCGGGTTTCTATAATATTTCAGCATGGCCTCCGTTAACGCTGCCGGCGCTCCCGGCGGAACCAGCATTCCCGTGAGTCCCTCTTTGACAAGTTCCACGTTTCCTCCGACGCTGGTTGCTATGACCGGCAAACCGGTGGACATGGCTTCTAGAATAGTATTGGAGATACCTTCGCCGAGCGACGGAAGCACGAATAGATCCATGGTGCGCATTAGTTCCGGGATATCGGCACGTTCGCCTGGAAACCATGCCAGATCCTCCGCGCCGGCTGCACGTAAAATGTCGATGCATTCCCGCCGTGCAGTTCCCTCGCCAACGACAAGAATTCGGAATTGGTCTCGGGCGGCGGGTTCTTCTTTCAGCAGCATAAGAAAAGCCTGAATCAGGCTGGGATAATTTTTTATATCCACCATTCTTCCAACGCTACCAATGACAAATGTATTGTCACTAAAGAACCCTTGGGGACCCGCACTGAAGCCTTTGTCCTTGCCGTTGCGTGGATGAAACCGCAGACTGTCAACACCGTTGTAGATCTGGTTAATGCGACCTGGCGTTGCTCCCACGGTATCGACAAGCCAGCTCTCGAGATCTCGGCTGACGGCTATGAAATGATCAACGAAAGGGCGAATTGCTTTGCGCAGCAGGTTATATTTGCGGTTTCTCCCATGCAGATCGAAGATGTCGCGGCCGTGTTCTCCATGGACTCGTGCGCGCACCCCAGCCACTGCGGCAATTATTTGCCCCTCCATAGCACTGAGGTTACGGGTGTGTATGATATCCGGTTTCAGACGCCTGAGCGTCTTGAAAAGATTGAGATAAAGACTGAAGTCATTCCCCTCGCGCTTGTTTAAGGCCACGATCTCCACATTCTCTCTGACAATCCGCTGACGAAAATCCGTATAACCCTTGAGACACACAATCGCGTGCCGGTAACGCTCGGGCGGAATATGATTGATCAGGTTTACAAGACCATTCTCCAAGCCGCCGACACCCAGATGATGGATTACATGGACAATGAGTGGAGGCTGCGTAGTAGCGCTTCTTGCTGAGCCTGCCAGATCTTGCTGGCTGCTAGCGCTCCCATGCATTCTGGAGCCCCTTGGTGATCGTTGGCATCATGTCGTCAACAAAAGCCTGAAGCACTGGAGCAGCTTCATTCGGTGTCTCCTCGTAACGTGCCGCCATAATGATTTCCGCTCCGTCATCACCTCTTCCCAGGAGCTTATTCCGCGCCAGAATAAATTTAGCCATATAGGGATTAGCGGTCTTCTCCGCACCAAGCCAATACCACCTCCATACAAGCAATTTAGTGGCAGACGAGTGCAGCTGATTCTGTTTGATGGTCTCTTCCTGAGAGCCAAGAAGTATGCTGCGTGTATCTTCCCTGATGCTGCGCCAATGGGATTCCGTTTCCGGCACCAGCAGATTCTCGGAGTTGATCAGCTCTGTTCCTTGCTGCTGGTTACGGTAGTAAGTAACGTAAAGATCTACCGACCCGCTGTTGCTCCGGTAATTTTGCAGGAACTGGGCGGCGGCACCGATGTATTTGGGTCTCCAGTCAGAGATCGGCCTCGTGGCGGCTTCCCATTTTTCTGGTACGCCGGGAATTTCAATTTCAGGTTCCGTGCTGCGGGAAAATCTGTTTTCCAGATAGGCGGCGGACACTGGCCAGATAAAAGCAATGGCAAGGACTGCGCTGGCGGCGAGAACCATGGTCTTCAGTGACCCTTTGCCGCCCTGATTGAGACTGGGCCCAGGATGGAAGCCAGCCACGGTATTGTTATCTTCACTGTCATCCTCGCGCCAGAACGAACCGATCCAGAATAACAACAGCATCACAAAGCCAAAGAATATCCAGCCGTAGATCAGGTGATCCACCCCCACAGCCAGACGCATGTCGCTCAAATGGCCGGTCATTACAATCATGTAGGCTCGAACACCATTGGCGACGATGGGCACAATCACCGAAAGTGCAACGAATGCGAGGCGGCGTTTCAGGCTACGATATGTCAGATAGGCATAAAGCGTACCCAACGTGAAGGACGCAATCAGGTAGCGCAAACCACTGCAGGCTTCCACCACGGACCAATTCCCGCTCGGAATAGAAAAAAAACTGCCTTCACGATAAACCGGTACGCCAGTAAACTGTAGCGCCTGTACCGTAAAGTCGGCGGTAAAGTCTATCAGGGGAGGAATAAGCGCATCACCGAAGGGCACGGCAAGCAAGAGATAGGCCAATGGAAAAGCCAGCGCCCAAACCACCCGGGTTCCCAGAATTGCCCAAACCGCGGCGGGGATCATAATTATCAAAAAATATTGCTCAACTAGCTGAACGCTGGCCAGCGTTGCCAGCAGCCAGCTAAAACCCAATACCCCGAGCGCCGCCAGAGCCAGAAAATTAGGCTGAGGGTAAAGCGTGCTGAGATGCTTGCGTTGCGACCAAATCAGGTAAGCACTAAAGGGAAAAATGAGAAAGCCATGAGCAAATGTGTCGGATCGCTCCCAGATGGAAACCATGGACCAAGTGGTTTCATGATAGCCAGCCAGGATTGCCGCTATGGTGGCAAGCGTGAGGAAGGCCGCCCCCTTCAAACTTTGCTGATCCAGCGTTGCGGCGGCGGGATCATGCGCAATTTCTTGCGGTGTTTGCGCACTCATGCTGCATCTCCCGCAGATTTAAAGCGGTTTTGCAAGGCATGCGCGCGGTCTTCATCGGTAGAAATTGCTTGCGGCTGCGAGAGAAGCGTATCGATTCGTCCCAGACCTTTTTTCCAGCTATAGTCCTCGAGAACACGAACCCTGGCGGCACGACCCATGGTCTGATGCGATTTACTCTGGAGCAGCGCAACGATCTGATGGACAAAATCGCCTTCGCTGTCAGCGACCAATAGTTCCTGGCCGGGAAGCGCGCATAGTCCTTCCAACGCTTGTGGAGAGACGATCACGATTTTTTCCATGGCCATCGCTTCCAACACCTTATTCTGTATGCCGCGAGCAATGCGTAGCGGCGCCACCGCCAAAGATGCGTGGGCAAGGTAGGGCCGTATGTCCGGCACTGATCCGGTTACCGTGATACCGGGATGAGCAGCCAGAGCCCTTACTCCTGCTGTCGGCCGTGCGCCGACTATATGAAATTCAACGTCGGGCAAGCGTGCGCGGATTACGGAAAAGATGCTACGCGCAAACCAGTCCACGGCATCGACGTTGGCCCAATAATCCATAGCGCCAACAAAAACCAGAGTATTTGTACCGGCCGGATAGGGGTTCGGGTAAATATTCAGCGGAGAGAAATAATCCGCATCGACGCCGTTGTTGAAGTAAGTGACCTTTGTTGCAACCTCCGGCGCCAGCCGTTTAAATAAACCGGCCTCTGTCTCGGAAACGAACGTTGCACCGTCAAAGTCTCTGGCAATCTTCCTTTCGTAGCCGAGCAGCAATCTCGATTCGCGCCGATAGATCCAACTCATCGGCCAGGTTTTGGTGGTTGAATATTGCATCCATTTGTCTGAGTCGATATCTACAAAATCGATTATCCGGCGAGTAGATCCAGCATGGCTGACATACTGCGCCATGGCCGAGGAGAAAACCAGAATGTTTCTGATAGATTTTGTTTCGAGCACACCGCTTACCCACGCTTGCAGACTCCTGTCCCGGTAATAGGGCAAGGTAAGGGGTTGTCCGGAAAGTAGGCCGCGAAGGCTGCGTAGGCGGGCAGCCTTCGGATAAAGGTCGACGAAACATGTCTCGCCACAGAGGCTTCTGACCTTGCCGAGGTAGCTCCGATCTTTTTCGTCATCGATAAAAGTGCCGAGATGGACGCGATAGTGTTGACTCAGATGCTTGAGCAAGTGATAGGACCGGATCTTGTCCCCTTTGTCCGGCGGATAAGGAATTCGATGGACGAGATAAAGAAGGTCCTGCATGATTTAGCCCAGATTCCTTACTATGTAAGGACCGATAAAATTGGCAAGCGGCAGCGGTAGTTTTTGCCAGGCCTTGATGAAAATCTGATACTTGGGATTAAGAGGATTATGATCAGGCACCGCTTCCGTACGTTGTAACTGATACTCGTAATGAAGCGGTTGCGGCTCGAACCCCCAGTTCTTCTTGAAATCGAAAGAGCCGGTATTGCGCTTGCTACGTCCGAAGTCAAAGGTTTTAATCCCCCTTTCACAAGCACGCCGCATCAGTTCCCAGTACATGAAATCGTTTCCCGCCACCTCTCTTGCTTCGCTGGTGCCGCCCCCGTAATAAGGCAATACCTCGTCGCGGAAATAAAAACTCATCACACCGCTAACGGTACGCCCGCCTTTTAGAACGACCATAAGTTCGCAATCTTTAGCGAAAGTTTCCTTGAGAAGCCGGAAGTATCTTCTGGAAAAGACCGGAGTACCCAAACGGTGTACGCTTGCTGAATAGGCCGAGAAAAAACGCTCGGTGTCTTCATCTATCGTACTTTCCAGCCCGGCCTTGATACCCTTGCGCACCATCGCGCGCTGCTTGCGCGGGATGGCCTGCATGTTCTGTTCTACCTCCGGGTCCATGTCCTTGCGAAACGTCACATAGAGATCCTTGGTTGGCCAATCCGGATGCAGCACTCTCAGATTTCGGTATTCCAGATAGTCAACTTTCAGCCGCGAAGCGAGCGCCTGCGCAGCGCGGTCAAGCGCCTCCCGTCCAGCCTCCGAGATTGCGGCGATGCCACCGTAAACACAAAACGGGAGAGAACTCAGGCAGTGGCCAAAAAGGCGGCTGTTGATTTCCGCCAAGGGGAGTACTGCCTGAATTTCACCACCTGATTCGGCATAAAGAAACCAGGTTTTATGACCCAGAGCACGTTCGATAACCGTTTGCCAACCAGCGCGATGAAAAAAGGTGGCCTCCGGACATGAGGATACAAATTCATCCCATCTTCCCGCATCCTGTGGCTGGAGAGTGTGGACAGAGGGCGTATCAGCCTGAAGAGAGGAAGTTTCATGATCCTCCTGGAATGCGTCAATAATGCTGCTCATGCATCTTATTCCAGAAAAATCCGATCCATGCGATCCCACCGGAAGTCACGAGTCAAAGCCTTGATCCGATCTTCCATACGATGCAGATTGTAATAGTGGCGGAAGCGTGTTTTCATGCTGATGCCCTGCTGACGCGGCTGCTTATGATCTATTTCCCAGGGATGGAAATAAAAGATTGCGGAGCGGTGTTCGAGATGATTCAATCTTTGCAGGAACCACCGCGAAACCGGGTAGGGCCAAAGCCGGAAATAGCCTCCGCCGCCGGCGGGAAAATTTCGCTTGAACAAACGCATGGTAGTAATGGGCAATTCCAGCAACCCATGATGTGTGCGTGGATGATGGGCAAAGCGGGGAGCCTCCGGCATGCCATAATGATCATGCTGAATGGGATAAATGCTGGAACTGTAGCGGTAACCGGCTTCTTCAAGTATATCCAGCGCCCATAGATTATGGCGGCCGATGGAAAAACTCGGTGCGCGGTAACCCAGTACCGGCTGACCGCCAATGTCTTCAAGAATGGCTTTGCTTCGAATGACATCATCACGGAATTCATGAGGTTCCTGATCAGAGACCCGATGATGAGCCCATCCGTGACTGGCAAGTTCATGACCGCTTGCGACAATGCGCTTAACCATATCAGGGTGACGATCGGCGATCCATCCCAAGGTGAAAAAAGTGGCTTTTACACCTTCCTCATCCAGCAAAGAGAGAATACGGTCGATATTGGACTCCACGCGGCAAAATATGGACGTCCACGATTCCCTCGAAATATGTGGAGCAAACGCCGAAACCTGAAAATAGTCTTCCACGTCGACGGTCATCGCATTGCGTATCGGTATTGTGTTCATTTGACTACCCTTGCGTAGTGCCGCGAACAATCGGTTCCGCACTTCGCTACGTAAGCCGTTTCCCATCTGTTCGTAAATCGCCTCCGCGATCTTTGCCGCTGACTGGACATGGCAGTTATCCCGAGTTGGTGTCTAACGTAAAAATACGCATCAGCCCTTATTTTTTCGAATATTCTTATTGACGTTAGCCAAGGACAGGACCTGCTTGAGCAGTTCCACCAACGAAACGACGGATTCCTCCAGCTTGACAACCCGGTCATCCATATTCTCCAGACTGGCGAGCGCCTCTGCTCTCTTCAGCGCGGATCCAATATCGGCTTCAACCTGGACATCGTCTGTCGCGTCCGGCATATCAAACTCCTGCTGGATATCGCGAATGACCTCATCGACTTCCGAACCGCCGAAACTGTGTAATTGCTCCAGACAGCCCATCAGCAAAAGGCGATCACACAATGTATTGATCTTGCGAGGAATGCCGCCGGTATGATTGTAAATAGCGGCAAAGGCGTCCTCATCAAACGACGGGTCTCCGCACCAACCCGCGGTACTTAGCCTATGTTCGATATAGGATCGTGTTTCTGACAAATCCATGGGCCCAAGGTGATAGGTGGCGGTCACTCTTTGCCGCAACTGTTGCATATCTCCGCTAAGCAAAGTTTTCCTGAACTCCGGTTGGCCTAGCAGAAATGTTTGCAGCAGGGGCCTGTCGTCCGTCTGGAAATTGGAAAGCATTCTCAACTCTTCCACGGTGCGGGGGGAAAGATTCTGCGCCTCGTCCACCACCAGAAGCGCGCGCTTTCCCTGCTGATCACATTGACGAAAGAATTGCTCGAGCCCGATTAACAGGGAAGCCTTACCGGCGTTTTCGTAGGGTAACCCAAAAGCGGCGGCTACCATCCTTAGTGTATCGTCCGAGTCCAGATGAGTATTGACTATTTGCGCGGCAAGGATTTTCTCGGATTCCAACGTACGGAAAAGATTGCGTACCAATGTAGTCTTGCCTGCGCCCACTTCCCCGGTAATGACGATGAAACCCTCACCCTGCGAGAGTCCATATTCAAGATAAGCCATGGCCCGTTTATGGCCCTTGCTCCCAAAGAAAAAAGTCGGGTCGGGTCTCAGTTGAAACGGCTTGACCCTGAAACCGTAGAATGATCCGTACATTCGTCTCTTTCCTCTAGTAAGCCATGTTCAAGGAGGCGATAACGGCATTCTCGCTATAACTAGCCCCTTGGTTGGAGTCCCGTTCAATATGCCGGAGTTGAATCATGCCATTCACAGCAGGCTGGGCCTGGAATTGCCTTGTCAGGCTGACCATGCCTATCTTGAAATCGTCTTTCCTGTCGGTGGTAAGATAGCCAAATCTTGTGTATCCCAAAGTGAGATTGGCGCTGGTAAGCGCAGAAATCCTGTAACTCCATAAAGCGTTGACTCCGGTTTGTCTTGTGTGGTTCAGCAGTGACGTGTTTCCCGCCCCAACGAGATCGATATCGTCCGCCTCAGGTGAGAATGCCCGGCGCGACATATTGAATACTCTGAACATCAGGGTATTGGTTGCACCGTTCAAGGTAACGGACGCCTGGAAGCGCTTCTGCAGATAGAGCCGATTGCTAAAGAAATTGGTGGGATTAAGAAAAGCACCTGATCCAGAAAGCCCCTGATCGAGGCCGCCTGTGCCGCCCAATCCACCCAAACCACCCAAACCGCCCAAGCCACCCAAGCCACCCAAGCCGCCCAAGCCACCCATGCCGGCCTGCTGGTTGAAAGTCGTGATGTTTTCATCATAACTCGTATTCCATACGGTAAGACGGGTACGATGATTGGCCAGAACGGAATAGGTATCGCCAAAAAACCTTTGACCGGCAGTTGCCACGATATTCGTTCTCTCGTCTGGTATCCATGAAAAACCCACGGTCCAGGTAGGACTTGTGGGGCTTCCCTGGATTGAAATGAAGGTATTTCGTTCGTAGCCTCCGGTTGCCGTCAAGCCAAATCGTGGCGTAACCATGTAACGAAGATTACCGATAGCCCGTTCCATTTCGACTGACCGGCCGGTCTTGTCAAAGTCGATCATCTGATTGCTATAATTCAGACCCCAGTTGAGTATTCTGAAAGCATCGCCGCTGTTGAGACCAGCCTGGAAGGCGTTCCTGTGGCTGTTGCGAAGCGCATTAAAATTGGACTCGACGATGCCATAGGTATAACGAAGCTCGGTTGAAGCAAAATCCTGGAAACGGTGACGCAGATAAGGGCTGATTGTGTAAACTTTTACATCAGCCCGGTTGCCGGTGACATTGACATTGTCGAGTCCCTGCGGACCAAACAGGGACGCATTTTGCTGGAACATTGCGGCCCTTCCATCCACGAAAAAAAGATTCTCAATCAGTTCGGTTGTTGCCGTGGCATTGAATTGATGCCTCATTCTGGTAAAGTTACTGTGCTCCGCATAGATGAGGTTATTCATGATGTAACTGGCATTTACATTAAACCGGCGTCCTACGCCGGTCACCAACAAGCCAGGATTGATCTGAGTCACCATGTCGCCCCTGTCATCCGCTTGGCTGCCCTGCAATCTAATATTGTCGGAGAATGTTTCTCTCAAACTCAACCGGGGAAGGATTCTCCATCCACTGCCAGCGGGATTGGGTGAGACGTCCTGACCCTGGCCCAGCATGCCCTGGCCCGCCATGCCCTGGCCCGGCATACCCTGGCCCATCATGCCTTGACCCATCATGCCCTGGGCTTGTCCATAAGAATAGGATGACAGTGACAGCATTGCCATGACGACACAGCAAATGGCCGGGAATAGATCTCTATGGCATTTTTTATTCTCAGGCGCTTTCATGGTAATTGTAACCATAGTATTCTCCACCGGAGAATGATCTGGCCTTGTTGTAGATCAAATTCACCACATCGCACGACTCGATCTGCCTGAGCGTTTCCTTAACTGTTTCTTGAGACGTCGTCTCAGCCTCTACCACCAGAACAATTTGCCCCATCTGGCTCGCCAGTACACGCGCTTCGCTGGTTAATAGCAGCGGTGGAGAATCAAAAATAACAACGCGATCAGCGTAACGCTGCGCAAGCTCTTTTAATAGATTACCCATGCTTTGGCTTGCCAGCAGTTCGGTAGAGTGTGAGTGCCGTGTCCCCGCGGTGAGAAGAGTGAGTTTCTCGATGTTGGTTTTAATCAAGACTTCCGCCAAATCAAGTTCTTCATCGAGAAGAATATCCATCAAGCCCCTTTCTGTCCCCAACCCCAATATTTTCGGAACTGTCGGGCGGGCCACGTCGGCATCCACCAGCAGAACCCTCCGATCCATTTCCATCGCGATGCTCATCGCCAGATTGACGGTACAAAAACTTTTCCCTTCCCCTGCAAGCGCACTGGTAACCATAATCAAGTTACCATTTTTGATCATGCCCGCGCCCTTGTTGAACGCATTGGTAAGCAATGGTCGCTTGATTACGCGGAATTGCTCGGCAACCTGTGTTCGTCCCTCGTCTGGGGTGACAATGCCATACTGATGCATTTTGGCGAGGTTGAGTGTAATTCGCTTCGATGTCGAGGCGGGACGCAAGCCAGGATCTGGCGAAGGACTCCGGCGAATCTCATTCTCGGAGATATCATTTACAGCCGGATGTTTCTCGTCTGAATTTATCGAAATACCTGGTGACATTTGCTTGACACCAGCTTTTCCTTCTTTTTCAAGCCTGCCTGCAGCTCTTTCAATAATGCTCACGCTTTCTCCAATAGTATTGGATTGGAATTTTCCGGAATGCGGTTATCTGTGATGCGTTCCGCGAACAAAATGTTTGACATCCCGCAAAAGGAAGCAAGTGATCGCACCGGGTTTCGCAAACCGGAACAAATCGTACCATTGCCGGGAACCCGCCTGACTGACAGAGACTTTTGCGATGAAGCAATATCGTTATTTATATCCGCCCATCTTGCAGTGATCGATGCGTAGCCGCAGGGGCTTAGTATAGACGCTTCTTGTGGCAAGAAACCGTCATGTTTCTCGAACGATGGCAAGGGCGTCAATTTACAACCCGGGTTAAACCATCTTTACCATTAATGTGCCATATAAACCTAACAAAGATAGCAAGGAAAGACCGAAGGCGTAGAGGCGCTTCTTGCGTTTTACTTTTTCCTGATCTGTCCAGATCATGGGAATCGAACCTAATATTGGCCTACCGGTTATTTCCCGCAAGCTTGCCGGGCTATGGAATGTGGGCCGAACCTGGCTGATAACAAACGCGATCCCGATCCCGACTAATAGAGATCCCAGAAACACTACAGAAAACAGCTTGCTGCGGTCTGGCCCCACGGGCAGATCCGAGACGGTCGGCGGGTCGATGATCCTGAATGACATCAAGTCGGTAGCGGAACCCAGTTCACCTGATATTTTTGCAGATTCACGACGTTCAAGAAGCTTCTCGTAATTGGATTTATTCACCTGATAATCGCGATTGAGGTGAGCAAGCTCTGCTTCCACCTGAGGTAACGCATTGCTCAGCGATTTTAAACGATCGTAGCGGGAGGTATATTCTTCCACACGAGCTCTCATGGAGGCCACATCGGCTTCAGCTTCCGCCAGTGCCACGTTAAGCTGTTGCAGCATGGGACTATAGTTTTTCCCGGGATCCGCCGTATTTCTTACCATGAGTTTGGCTTCTTCTTTCTTGCGCTCCTCAAGTTGAGCAATCAAGCGCTTCGTGGAAACGATATCGGGATGTATTTCTGTAAAATTCAGTCGGAGAGCATCCAGATTCTTGTTCAATGCACTAATTCTGGAATCAAGTTCCACATTGACTATGGGCGAATCGGAGTCATTCTGATCCACCATCATAACGGGTTCATCACCGGTGATTTGCCTCTTGATTGCATCGCGAGCATGCTCGGCTTCCCGTAATTCCAGCCGTGTTTTGTTGAGATCTTCCGTCGCTGTGGCTAACTGCGAATAATAATCACTGCCTTGCTGGGGCATCATTCCAATATTCTTTTGCTTGAATGCTTTAAGGCTATTTTCCCCAGCGATCAATTTTTCCTCATAACTCTGGATCTGCTCATCAATAAAACGGAGTGCCGAAGAAGAATCCTGTTTTTTGTCTCCCAGACCCCCTTCGACAAAAATGGTTAGTAACGATTGAACAACGTCCTTGGCAAGCCTTGGATTCTGATTGTTATAATGAATCGTAAACAGGTTGTCACGGCCGGTTGTCCCGAGTTTGATTTTGTCCATAAGCTCCTTGACAAGCCTTTCCTGATCTTTCACATCTTTGGCCTTAATATCCAGATCAACCATGCGGACGACCCTCTCAACGTTGGGCCGGCTAATCAGGGTACGACTCATGATAGAAACCTGCTGTTGCAGATCGGGAGAAATCGTCATACCCGCCATCAGCGGTTTCAAGACGTTTTGTGTGTCTACGTAGATTCTGGCCGACGCCTGATAGTCATCAGGCAACTTGTAAACGATAACCCATCCCCCAATAGCTACAACCCAAGCCGCAATTACCGCGATCCAGCGATATTTCCATATCCCCTTCAAATAAACAAACAGTTGGGCAGTTAATTCCTCCATTTTTTCAAACGTTCCCTGGAAATGCTATTGTCGGCTGCTGCGACGATGGAATCTTTGAAGGCCCACCTGCGCCGCCATCGAGTCGTGGAAATGTGGAAAGGGGATTACTTTAATACTCATTATTTATCTTTTCACCAATCCATCCTCGATCGCGAGGTGAAGCAGGTCTCCGGTTGTTTTATAACGTAATTGATCGAAAAAGCGGTTTATTGTGACGAGAATCAGAAAAAGCTCTCTGGTATGACTAAAACGTCACCTTGACGCATGGGGACGTTAGCCGAGATGTCACCGTCTCTGATCAGATCGTCCAGCCGAACGCTAAACTGCTGCTGCTTCCCGTCTACGCTACGAATAATTCTGGCTTTGTTGCCAGCGGCGAAATCGGTTATGCCGCCCACCGCAATCAAAACATCCATTAGCGTCATCTCTTCGCGATAAGGGAGCGCCTGGGGTCTGGCAGCCTCGCCTATGACGCGGATTTGCTCGGTATACGGCCCAACAAACTGTGTCACGACAACCGTTACAACCGGTTGCTGAATGTACTTGGACAATGCTTCTTCAATGTCTCGAGCCAATTGCGTCGATGTTTTTCCGCTGGCGGGTAAATCTTCCACCAAAGGAGTCGTGATTTTTCCATCGGGACGAACCGGCACGCTCATGGAGACTTCCGGATTGCGCCAGACGATGATATCTACGTTGTCACCGGGACCTATTAAATAATCGTGTGCGAGATGTTTTTCGTCGGGGGAAAGAGGCGGATATGTTTTACAACCGCCAAGGACGAGCATAGGAAACACGATAGCAAAACAGGTCAGCCATTTCATGGTGCTGATATGCGAAGTGTCCACTGAATTTCCTTTTTTTGTTTATTGAAGATGAGTCGGGTCATGCAGGCAAACAACGACAATTAAAGATGCAATAACCAGATATCCGTGTCAAGACAGTATTGATTCGAACGCAGGGTAGTATCTGTTTCAACGTATGTCACGGAATCTAGGATCTTTAATGTGCGTCATAATAGCATTTTTACACCTATCCGCTTCGGAATCAAAAAAGATTGCTCTCAAAGTGAGACACTCCGCATAAGCAAATTAGTTAAGTTGAGTGATCTTTTTTGGAATTAACCATATCCGCATCGTATCAAGTTCAACGGCACGAATAAATTGGACTTTAGTACAACCCTCTCAGGATGCGGCTTGACAGGTTTCCGTGGCGCGGTTTATATCCTCATGTCCACGCTATGACGCCGTCTTTTGGCGCATCCGCCGCCCATCCCGAGCTGCCAGCAACACTTATCCCCGGAAGTCCCTTAACCCGAAGTGCCTCCCGTATCTTGCCGTTGCAATGCCCAGCTCACCTATTCGCGCAGCAGGGATGAATCGTCGTCACATCGCGCCCGCAATGCGTCAGATGACGCATTGCCTAACCCCACCGCCAAATTATGCAGCCATTGCTCATGACCGATACGGCGGATCGGACTGGGCAAGCCGGGTATCCAACTCTTCTTTGGTCCAGCCGAATAATCCCGAATCCGGTGGCTGGATGGGGTGGGGTGCGGTTTCTGGGGTGCGGAGCAAGGCGCGACGACGCGGAATGGTGCGACAGCGCAGGGCGGAACAGCGCCTTCCGCAGGAAGGTGTGCAAGTGGCGCAAAAACTGTGCGATTCACCCCGTAGCGGCCTCACCTGGAAGGTGTTTTACCATATAATCCATCTTACTGTGATAACCCTTGCTCAGCCACTCATACAGGTCTGATTCCGCTTGCGTCATCTGGGCGCTGGCATCTGCGATGCAAATCTCCTGAAACCGAGCTCCTTGCCCCGTGCCTTGATCGCATCCGCGAGCCGGGTTAATTCAGTGTCTGCATCTGGGAGGCTATCCAGAATACCTGACGGATCTTTGGATATTTTTTCTTGCATAATTCTCATCATACCGATTCTACCGCCCTGCATCACGTTACGCGCAATCTTGCCGAGGAAATCGCAACGCTGGCGCTTGGCGCGGAAATCGCAACAATATTGCATCCTGGCCTTATCATTTTCCTGAGCGGTAATCTGGGCGCGGGCAAAACCACCCTGGCGCGAGGCATCTTGCGCGGCCTGGGTTATCAAGGAAAAGTAAAAAGTCCCACTTATAATTTAATTGAACTTTATAAAGTTTCTAGGTTATACTTCTATCACTTTGATTTCTATCGTTTCGATGACCCGATAGAATGGGAAGAAGCAGGTTTCCGCGAATATTTTAACGCGGAGTCAATCTGCTTGGTGGAATGGCCCGAAAAAGCGTGCGGATTGTTACCCGCAGCGGATTTGCGGTTTCTTATCCATATCACCGAAACAGATCATCGCCGCGTCGAAATTGAGGCACATACGGAGGCGGGCAGACGGTGTTTAAAGCATTGGCAAACCCTAACAAACCCCTGATCGCGGCAACAGCCCATTGCCCCAGCCGTTCTGTTCCACCGGCATTCGCCCTGCTTTTGTCGATGGCAACGCTTCTGCTATTGACACTCAGCAATACCGTTTTTGCCAATACCCTGGTCAGCTCCGTCCGTGTCTGGCCAGCGCCGGAATATACGCGCCTCACCCTGGAATCGGCTTTGCCCATCCAGTACTCGCTCAGCATGGTAAAAGATCCGGATCGCGTGGTGGTTGACCTGGAGCATGTCAGGCTCAGTCCGGAACTTGAGAGCCTGCCGGGGAAAATCGACACCGCTGATCCTTACATACGCGCGGTGCGCATCGGCCGTTTCAAGCCGGCCGTATTACGGCTGGTGCTGGACCTCAAAACCGAGGCCATACCGCAAGCATTTGTCCTCAAGCCGGTAGGCAATTACGGTTATCGGCTGGTACTGGACATTTACCCCGCTATCCCACCCGATCCGCTTATGGCGTTACTGAATGGGAATGCCACAGCAATGTTACAGCCAGACCTCAATGCCGATGGCGGAACAAACGTAAAGGCAAATAGCAAAACCGCAAAAAGTACCGAGACCATCAGAAAGAACAAACCGGAAACGATACGGCTTATAACGGTTGCCATCGACCCTGGGCACGGCGGCGAGGATCCCGGCGCAATAAGCCGCAGCGGCACCCATGAGAAAGATATCACACTGGCGATTGCCAAAAAACTTAAAGCCAAGATTGATAAAGAACCCAACATGCGCGCAGCCCTGACACGCGAAGGCGATTACTTTATATCGCTGCCGATGCGTCTGGTAAAAGCACGCCAATTGAATGCCGATCTGTTCGTATCGGTGCATGCGGATGCTTTCATCAAACCGCATGCGCGCGGCTCGTCGGTTTTTGCGCTGTCCGAGCGTGGGGCAACTTCCGCAGCCGCCCGCTGGCTTGCGAAAAAAGAAAATGAGGCGGACTTGATAGGGGGGGTCAATCTGGATATCAAGGATCCCTATCTCAAGCAGACTCTGCTAGATCTGTCACAAACAGCCACTATCAATGACAGTCTCAGGCTCGGCCGGGAGGTGCTCTCGGAAATCGGCGATATAAACCATCTGCATAAAAACGAGGTGGAACAGGCGGGCTTCGCCGTACTCAAGTCTCCCGATATTCCGTCTATCCTGGTGGAAACCGCTTTCATCAGTAACCCGGACGAAGAAAAGAAACTGAAAGACGTCGCCTACCAGGACAAACTGGCCGACGCAATGCTTGCCGGTATCAAACGCTATTTCGCCAACAATCCGCCACTCGCGCGTTCAAGGATGGTGTTTCTGGAATAACTATCTCTTCTCATCCCCCAGCATTGGTACTTCCCTTCCTGACAAAGTTTCGGTGGACCTGTATATAAGCCTCTGTGGCCTTATTTGCCAAGTGAGTTTGCCAACCGAGCTTTGCCTAGCCGTAGCATTGCTTCTACGCCATAATCATGCGATTGAATCATTCAGGATGTTGTTGTGGCCAACGAAGATCTATCCAGATTAAAGATTGACCGAAGCGGTAGCGCCAGTATAACCAGCCATAGGAAACGTCCCCGCCTCATTTCCACACTTGCGATCATCGCGGCGCTGAGTCTGCTCATAATCTTCTACTTTCGTACCGGCACCGCGATGGAGGTGGAGTCCGGCACAGTCACCACCGCCTACCCGTCACAGTCTTTCACACTGCTCAATGCCACCGGCTATGTCGTTGCACAGCGTAAAGCGGCAGTCGCATCGAAGGCTACGGGACGAGTCGAATGGCTGGGTGTGACGGAAGGCAGCCGCGTAACAGAAGGCGAGATTATCGCCCGGCTGGAGAATATGGATGTCAGTGCCACCATGGAGCAAGCCGCGGCCAACGTCAGAGTAGCCAAGGCAAATTTACAGCAGGGGCAAGCGGAACTGATTGATGCCGAGGCGGCATTCAACCGTAATGGTGAACTGCTCGCCAAGGGCTTTATTTCGCAATTCGCCCACGACCTCGCAACCGCCCGCTTTCGCAAAGCCCAGGCCGCTGTCCTGGGTTACCAGGCATCTGTGGGCGCGGCCGAAGCAAACTATCGCGCCGCCCGGATAGCGGTGGAACAAACACTGATCCGCGCACCATTTGATGGGGTAGTGCTGACCAAAAGTGCCAATGTCGGTGACGTAATAACGCCCTTCTCATCCGCACTCGACGCCAAAGGCGCGGTAGTGACGATGGCCGACATGGATACGCTGGAAGTCGAAGCCGACGTATCCGAGTCCAACTTACCCAAAGTGAAGCTCGAACAGCCCTGTGAAATTCAGCTCGATGCGATGCCTGACGTACGATTGCGTGGCGTGGTGCAACGTATCGTCCCGACAGTGGACAGGGCTAAAGCCACAGTGCTGGTAAAAATCCGATTCATCGACCGCGACCCTAACATTTTGCCGGAAATGAGCGCAAAAATCGCCTTTCTGGAAAAGGAAATGGCTGTAGAGCAGCGCACTGCCCGCACGGTGGTTCAGCCCGATGCCATTGTTCAGCGTAACGGAAAGAAGGTGGTATTCATCATGAAAGACGAAAAAGCAGTTGAAACACCTATCGAAACCGGCGAGAAAATTGGCGATATGATTGAAGTTCTGAAAGGTCCCAAGGCGGGTGATAAAGTAATACTACGCCCCGGCGATGGACTCGACAATGGAGACAAAGTCAAAACAGCGGCGAAATAAAGACGCATGGAAAATCTTCCGAAGCCCATTGTCCAGATCAGGCAGGTTACCAAAAGCTACCATCGCGGCGAGCAGTGGGTGCCGGTCCTGACGAATATTTCCTTCGATATTATTTCCGGCGAATTCATCGCCTTAATGGGGCCTTCCGGTTCCGGCAAAAGCACCCTGCTCAATCTGATCGCCGGTATTGACAAGCCGGACAGCGGTTCGCTAAAGGTTAACGGAATAGATATCGCCACGCTTTCCGAGGCGGATCTGGCCGACTGGCGCGCGGCCAATGTTGGTTTCATTTTCCAGTTTTACAATTTGATGCCTGTGCTGACCGCATTTGAGAATGTTGAATTGCCGTTGCTATTAACGAGACTTTCGCGCGGCGAGAGGCGGGAACGCGTGGAATTGGCACTGTCAATGGTGGGACTGACCGACCGAGTGGAACATTATCCCTCGGAACTGTCCGGCGGTCAGCAGCAACGCGTGGCGATTGCCCGCGCATTCATCACCGACCCCGTGATACTGGTGGCGGACGAGCCCACCGGAGATCTCGATCGCGCATCGGCAAACGAAATTCTTGCAATGCTGGAGCGCCTTAACAGCGAGATGGGCAAAACCATCATTATGGTGACGCATGACCCGCATGCGGCTAAATCAGCCCATTTAATTCGACATTTGGAGAAAGGCGAACTGGATGTAACGAATTGATCAAATAGCAGGTATCTTACCCCACCTGTTCTTTTCAGGCTTTTCTTCCATTATCCATCGGCGTATCCGCAGAATTTTTCAAAAATGCATTTCCTGAAGCTCATCCTGAGAAATACGTTGCGCCACAAACTGCGCACCAGCCTGACCGTGCTGGGCCTGGTGGTGGCAATACTCGCTTTCGGGTTGCTGCGCACAGTCGTGGATGCCTGGTATGCAGGCGCGGAAGGTGCCTCATCGGCACGGCTGGTGACACGGAACGCAATCTCGTTGGTGTTTCCGCTACCGATCAATTATCAGGAACGGATTCGCAGAATTCAGGGTATTACGGCAATTTCCCATGCGAGCTGGTTCGGTGGAGTATATGTTACGCCGAAGAATTTTTTTCCACAGTTCGCCGTCGATGCAAAAACCTATTTTAGTCTTTATCCCGAGTACCTCATTCCACCAGCTGATATGAAGGCATTTCTCACCGACCGCAAGGGCTGTGTGATCGGCCGCAAGCTGGCGAACACGTATGGGTTCAAAATCGGCGACACCATTCCTCTGCGCGGCACGATTTATCCCGGCGCGTGGAGCTTTACGGTACGCGCCATTTATGACGGCGCGGAGGCGGGAACCGATACTTCGCAGTTTTTCTTTCACTGGGACTATCTCAATGAAACCATGAAAAAAGCGGTTGCCCGCAGAACCGATTGGATCGGTGTTTACGTGATCGAAATTTCCGATCCAGACAGAGCCGCGGAAATTTCAACTGAAGTGGACGCGATGTTCAGAAATTCTCTTGCCGAGACCCTCACCGAAACAGAAAAGGCCTTTCAACTGGGATTTGTGTCCATGACCGAAGCCATTGTGGTGGCGATACGCATCGTTTCGTTTCTGGTGATTTTCATTATCCTTGCGGTAATGGCCAATACCATGGCAATGACGGCGCGCGAGCGCATCGCCGAATACGCCACCCTCAAGGCACTGGGTTTTGGCCCGTACTTCCTCGCCGGGTTGATTTATGGCGAATCCCTCGCGATTGCGCTGGCTGGCGGGGTGCTTGGCATTCTGCTTACCTTCCCTGTCGCCGACAGATTCAGCGAACAGGTCGGCACACTGTTTCCGGTATTCGGGGTCTCGCTGGAAACAATATACATGCAAGCCGCCGCCGCAATTGCGGTTGGCATTACGGCGGCAATACTGCCCGCCTTTCGCGCCGCGCGGGTGCCCATTGTGGAAGGGTTGAGGAGCATCGGTTAGTTTATGTCCGTTCCTCTTTCCTATATATGGCGCAACCTCGCCGCCCGCAAGCTGACTACGCTGCTCACCGCGGGGGGCATGGCACTGGTGGTGTTTGTATTTGCAACGGTATTAATGCTGGAAGAGGGTCTCAGGAAAACACTGGTGGAAACCGGCTCACCCGACAATGTGGTTATCACCCGCCATTCCGCCGGAACTGAAGTACAAAGCGTCATTGATCGCGAGCAGGCCGCCATTGTAGAAAACCAGCCGGAAGTCGCCTACAGTACGAATGGTTTGCGGCTGGCGTCAAAAGAAACGATAGTGTTGATTTCTCTCGCTAAACGTAGTTCCGATAAGGCTTCCAATGTGTTAATCCGCGGCGTGGGGCAGAAGGGGATCGAGCTGCGCCCACAGGTGGAGATCGCCGAGGGCCGCATGTTTCGTCCGGGCTCAACGGAGATTATAGCCGGCAAGAGTGTGGCCGAGCGCTATAAGGGCGCCGGTGTCGGCGAAACACTGCGCTTCGGGCAGCGTGAATGGACTGTGGTCGGCATTATGGATGCCGGTAAAACCGGTTTTGATTCGGAAATATGGGGCGATGTGGACCAGTTGATGCAGGCATTCCGCAGGCCGGTCTATTCTTCGGTGATATTGAAGTTGAATGACCCTGCGGCATTTTCTGAGCTCAAGACCCGCATTGAAAATGATCCGCGCCTGACTTTGGAAGTCAAGCAGGAAAGTGTTTTCTATGCCGAGCAATCGCAACTACTGGCAAATTTCATTCGCTATCTGGGAATGATACTGTCGATTATCTTCTCTGTCGGCGCAATTATCGGCGCGATGATCACCATGTATGCCTCTGTCGCTAACCGTGCCACGGAAATCGGCACCTTGCGCGCACTGGGATTTCGCCGAAAAAATATTCTGGCCGCTTTTCTCCTGGAAGCATTGATGCTCGGCGCGGCGGGAGGCGTGGTTGGACTGGTCTTAGCATCATTCATGCAATTCTTCACCATTTCCACCATGAACTGGCAATCGTTCTCCGAGCTCGCATTCAGTTTCACCCTGAATGGCGCGATTATCATCAAGTCGCTTGCATTTGCGCTAATCATGGGAGTTGCCGGTGGATTTCTTCCCGCCGCACGGGCCGCGCGCCTCAGTATCGTGGATTCGCTACGGGCGGTGTGACTGCGCCAATAGGCTTACGCGCGGAGTTTAAGCCCCCTTTACAGTTTCTGGCCCGAGTAAATCATTTTCTAACCTCTTCTATGGTGCCCATGTGAAAGCCTAACGTCCCTTGTAGGCGCTCCTCGAAGTATCGTTTCAGCGGCTCGTGGATGACACGAAACGCCAACGTATCCCAGGGAATCTCCGTCTCTCCAAAAAGCTGAACATCCAGGCTCTCGATACCGGGTTTAAAGTCCAGATCCACCAATCGCGCACGAAACAAAACGTGCACCTGATTGATATGGGGGATATTATAAATGGCGTACAAGTCTCCCATTTCCACCCGTGCATTGGCTTCCTCCAGCGTTTCGCGTGCGGCGCCCTGGGCGAGCGTTTCGGCATTCTCCATGAAACCCGAAGGTACGGTCCATAATCCGTGGCGCGGCTCGATCGCGCGCCGGCATAGCAATATCCTGTCCTCCCACTCAGGTATGCAGCCCACCACTATCTTCGGATTTTGATAGTGGACAACGCTGCATGCGGGGCAAACATAACGCGGCAAGTTGTCGCCTTCGGGAACGCGCAACTCAACCGGTGTGCCACAGTTACTACAGTATTTCATTCCTTTCTCATGTCTTTCTTGAATGGCGAGCTCTCGTTCAGCTCACCTAGATAATGATTGATATCCTGCGCTTCATGCTTTAGATAATTCCCGATAGCCGCGGCGAATTCAGGGTGCGCAAGCCAGTGGGCCGACCAGACGCGTACGGGAAGAAAGCCGCGCGCAAGCTTATGCTCCCCCTGTGCGCCACCTTCAAACAACGCGATACGATGGGCAATACAGAATTCGATGGCCTGATAGTAGCAAGTCTCGAAATGCAGTCCAGGGACAAACTCCATCGTACCCCAATAACGCCCATATAGCGTGCGGGAATTATGCAGATTTAGTGCGGCGGCAACGGGTTGGCCATCGCGCAACGCCAGAATCAGCAATACATTTTCCGGCATGCTTTTACCGAGCCGCAAAAAGAATTCCAGATTGAGGTAAGGCGTGGAATGGTGATCGCGGTAAGTTTTATTGTAGCAGTTGACGAAGAAACGCCAGTGATCATTACTCGCATCATATCCGGATAGCCACTGAAAACGGATACCGGCAGCATGAACCTTGCGCCGCTCCTGGCGGATTTTCTTGCGTTTGCCGTGGCTCATCCCCTCCAGAAACGCTTCGAAATCCTCATAACCGCCGCCCACCCGATTTTTCCAGTGAAATTGTATGCCATGCCGCAGGATCATTCCCGCTTGCTCCATTTCTCGCGCCTCATGCTCTCGCGGGAACAGGCAATGAAACGATGAAACGCTTGTGTCCGCATTTTTGTCTTTCGCCATTTTCAATGCGGCCGCGATAAGCAAGGCGCGATGCTCCGCGGTTTCCGCCAGCAACCGCCGTCCGGTGACGGGGCTGAAAGGTATCGCACACAGCAGCTTGGGATAGTACGCATAGCCACGGCGTCGATAGGCATCCGCCCAGGCCCAGTCGAATACATACTCTCCGTAAGAATGGCTCTTCAGATAAAGCGGCAACGCGCCACGCAAGGCGCGCCCTTCCCACAGTGTGACAAATTGCGGCCGCCAGCCGGTTTCCCGCGAGACGCATCCGGTATCATGCAGGGCGGAAAAGAATTCATGCCGCAGAAATGGATCGTCCCCGGCCAGTATGTTCCATGCCTTCACAGAAATACCGTCAAGCGAGTCGATTACTTTTACTTCAAACCCTGGAATCATGAAGAATTTTCACGCGCCCGCCGGGATCGCCGCAGAGTGGTAGGGCTCCAATAAGCGAAGCGCATTGCGCCGTATGTCAGTCTTCATATTCAAGCACATTTTCATAGCCCCCGCCAGCCTACCAACCACGCCTGCCAACCGCGAAGCAAGTCTATATGCCGGGGGCGCCATCTTGCGGCGCTACACCGCGTTTGTTTGCGTCGCCGGAGGGCGGAAAAATTTAAATCGACGGAAGCGGCCTTGAAGTTGCTCTAAAGTTGCCCTGAAGCTGCCTTGACGCCCGCGAAGGACGATTCATTCTGGTATTATCCTAAGTTCTGTAGGTCAGGTTAGCGCAGCGTAACCCGGCAATCCCCTGCCAAGTGCCTATTAACCCCCACTGCCTCACCATGAAGCTCGCCATTGCCCAGATTAATTGTACAGTCGGCGACCTTGGCGGCAATATCCGCAAGATCGTCGATTACACCGATCAGGCAAAAAATGCGGGAGCCAGACTGGTTATCACACCCGAGCTGGCGCTGTCGGGCTACCCGCCGGAAGACCTCCTACTCCGCAACGGATTCCGGCTCGCATGCGAAAAAGCGCTTGCAGACCTGGCCAAAGAAATAAGTGGCGTAACGCTACTGGTTGGACATCCTCATCTCGCGGGCAACAAGCTCTATAACGCGGCCTCGGTGATATGCGACGGCAAAATTATCGCCACCTATCACAAGAATCAGCTTCCCAATGACTCTGTATTCGATGAGCGGCGCTATTTTGAGCCGGGTTCCGATCACTGCCTGTTTGAACTGGAAGGGATAAGATTCGGCGTCAACATCTGTCAGGATATCTGGCAAGGAAATACAGCCACCCGCGCCAGGAAGGCGGGAGCCGACGTGCTGATAGTGCTAAATGCCTCCCCTTATCACATGCACAAACAAGCCTTGCGCCACCAGATAGTGCGTCAACGCATCAGCGAAACGGGAATGTCCATGGTTTATGCCAATCTGGCAGGCGCGCAGGATGAGCTGATATTCGACGGCGCTTCCTTTGCAATGAATGGCAGAGGTGAGCTGACGCATCAATTCAATGCGCTCACGGAAACCCTCGGCTTGATCGAATTGGAAAACGGCGCTCCCGTGCGCGGAGATATCGCACCGTCACAAACGCTGGAAGCAACCGTTTATCAGGCATTGTGTCTTGGCCTCAAGGATTATGTTGGAAAGAATGGCATACCGGGTGTGCTGCTGGGGCTATCCGGCGGCGTGGATTCGGCGCTCACGCTGGCGATCGCGGTGGATGCGCTGGGTGCCGCCAAGGTGGAGGCGGTCATGATGCCGTCACCATTTACCGCCGATATAAGCTTATTGGATGCGCGCACGATGGCCAGGACATTAAGTGTGCGCTACAGCGAGCTTTCCATCCAACCGGTGTTTGACGAATTCCTTGATACGCTGGCAAAGAGGTTCCCGGAGCCGCCCGGCCATCATCGCCTGAACACCACCGAGGAAAACCTGCAAGCGCGTATACGCGGCAATTTACTGATGGCGTTATCCAACAAATACGGTTCCATTGTGCTCACGACCGGCAACAAATCCGAAATAGCCGTAGGCTACTGTACGCTTTATGGCGATATGGCGGGCGGCTTCGCGGTGCTGAAGGATATCACCAAAACCCTGGTGTACCGCCTTTGCCACTATCGCAATACGCTGGGCAACGTGATCCCGGAACGCGTCATCAGCCGCGCGCCTTCGGCCGAGTTGCGTCCCGGCCAGACCGATCAGGACAGCCTGCCACCTTACGACATACTCGACGGCATCGTCGAAGCGTATATGGAGCACAATTTGTCGTTGCGGGAAATCCTGGGGATGAACTATGCCGAAGCGGACGTGCGGCGAGTGGTGCACCTGATCCGCCTGAATGAATACAAACGCCGACAGAGCCCGCCGGGTATCCGAATCACCCAGCGAGGCTTCGGCAAGGATTGGCGCTATCCGATTACGTCAAAATATCAGGATGAGTTTTAATAACCTATAGGCAATCGGCAATCAAGTGGGATTTAAGATTCCGGAACCCCGTATAATCAGCTTCCAAATGCGGCTGAGGGTCTTGCACACCGCTATAACCACGACCGTAATTCGTTATAAAAACTTAACTAAGGGTAACCAAGGTAACGCATCATGAAGAAAATCGAGGCTATTATCAAACCCTTCAAGCTCGACGAAGTGTGCGAAGCGCTCAATGAAGCCGGCGTGAGTGGATTAACCATCACTGAAGTCAAGGGATTCGGCAGGCAAAAAGGCCACACCGAACTCTACCGGGGTGCAGAATATGTGGTGGATTTTCTGCCGAAAATAAAAATTGAAATAGTGGTGCCTGAAGCGCTGGTGGACGGTGTTATCGATACCATCGTTAACGTTGCGCGCACCGGCAAGATTGGCGATGGCAAGATTTTCGTCACCAGCATAGAACAGGTGGTGAGAATCCGTACCGGCGAGATAGGCGAGACAGCAATTTAAAGCCCATACCTTATACGAATGCCGGCGTCGGCGAGATTATAGAAGGAATACGGATCGCCTGGTTTCCGCATTAACATCCTTCCCTGATTATGTTGTAGCTTTGTGCCCCCGTACTGATCCCCTCATGTTCCCTGTCAAGCGCCAACGCACGTTGGAACTTCGCCCGGATGCGGTTATCTTATCCTCATGAAATTTCGCTATTTGATGGTGGCTTTGCCGCTACTGTTCCCGGCCAATATTCTTGCCGCGGGGTTGCCTGATCTCGGTGATGCATCCCAGGTTACTTTTTCGCCACAGCAGGAGCGTGAACTCGGACTGCGGATTATGTCCGACATTCGCGCTGACCCCAGTTATCTTGACGATGCCGAAGTAGCCGGTTATCTCACCAATCTCGGGAACCGTTTGCTTCTGAACTCACGTGAGACACGCCCCGACCAGGAGTTCGAGTTCTTTGCGGTGAAAGATCCGATGATCAATGCGTTTGCACTACCCGGTGGCTTTATGGGCTTCAATACCGGTCTTATACTTACCGCGCAAAGTGAATCGGAGCTAGCTGGCGTAATGGCGCATGAAATCGCGCACGTTACCCAGAAACATCTCGCGCGCATGATTGCCGGACAAAGATACAGCATGTTGACCTCTCTGGCGGCGGTCGCATTGGCGGTCCTCGCGTCGCGCACGAACCCGCAGGCTGCGGCGGCTGTTCTGGTTGGCTCGCAGGCACGCCAAATTCAGTCGCAACTCGATTTCACCCGTGACCACGAGAAAGAGGCCGATCGTATCGGCCTGAATATACTGATTGGTGCCGGCCTTGATCCACGCGGGATGTCGGAGTTTTTCGAGCGTTTGCAAAAGGCTGGACGATTCCGTGAGAATGGCGCACCTTCCTATCTACGCACCCATCCAATCACTTATGAGCGGATCGCGGATATTGATAACCGCACGCACAGTTTGCCTTACCGGCAGGTACCCGACAGCCTCGATTTCCTGCTGGTGCGAGCCAAACTGCGGGCCTCGCTGGATAATCCCGGAGATGCGGTTGAATACTTTGACTCCGCTTTGCGGGACAAGCGTTATAGCAGCGAGGCTGTCGAGCGCTACGGACTGATCTATGCTTTGTTGCGCGACAGAAAATTCGTACGCGCGGATAAAGAATTAATGCAACTGTATGAAAACTTGCAGTCTGACGCTGATGACGCATTGGGGAATCACCATTTGACCGCGGCTCCCCAGACCCTATATAAGACGCCACTGTCAAGCGACATGATCGAGACACTTGCGGAGCGTGCCCGGCTTGCCATGGGACAGCCCGCGGAAGCGCTCGATATTTACAAAGTCGCGCCACGAATATATCGGCCGCACCGCACATCGAACAATTACACCGGCACGGATACAACACCGGAGAATCACCGCCTCGGTACAACGATCCAGATTACACGTAAAACACCACGGCCAAGCGCCATGATTGAAACCCTTGCGGCACGGGTCAAACTCGCCATGGGACAAACCGCGGAAGCGCTCGATATTTATGAAGCCGCGCTACGAATATATCCGCAGCACCGGGCATTAATCTACGACTACGCCGACGCGCTGCTGCGCGGCAATAGCGCCGATGCGGCGCTCAAATTTGTTAACCAGCAATTGCAGTATGCGCCCAATGACATACGCCTTTACCGGCTGCAGGCACAAAGCTACGGCGCGCTCGGGGACATGATGATGCAACACCGCGCGCAGGCGGAAGTCTACACGCGCCAAGGCAACGTCCATGCCGCCATCGAGCAACTACAGATCGCGTTAAGAGGTGACGATGGTGACTTCTACCAGAAATCCAGCGCGGAGGCGCGCCTCAAGGAATTGCGCATCCTGGCCGAGGCGCAAAAGAAAGAGAAATGAGGCTCGATAACACCATTCTCACTTAGCAGCATGATTTCTAAACGCCGCGCACTCAGGTAACATTCGGCTTTCATTTTTTCCCACCCTGGCACCGGATATCCCTGAGTTACGTATGGCATTTATTCTCCGCGGCAGGCTACTTATACTCATGGTGTCATTGCTATCAGCCTTGATTGGCTTTTGGTACTGGCAAACGAAACCCGACTCGAAGCAGGAACGCTACAAGACCCAGGCCGTCGACCGCGGCGATATCGTACAGAATATTTCCGCCAATGGCACCCTCAACCCGGTTGTGCTGGTCAATGTCGGCACCCAGGTATCGGGCACGGTATACAGACTCTATGCGGACTTCAACGACCGGGTCGAGGAAGGGCAAATACTGGCTGAACTCGATCCAGCGCTGTTTCAAGCGCAGTTGCGCCAGTCGGAAGCCAACGTGGTAAATGGCCGAACCGCGCTGAAGCTCGCAAAAAACAAGATGACCCGTAACCGCGCCCTTGTGGAACAGGGCTTTATTTCTCCCGATGCACTGGATGCGGTCGAACAACAATTGGAAGCGGCCCGCGCTCAGCTTGCTGTAAGCGAGGCTCAGCTTGCGCGCGATCGTACCAATCTCAATTACAGCGTAATCCGCTCACCTATTTCCGGCGTAGTCATCGCGCGCAACGTGGACATAGGCCAGACGGTGGCCGCCAGCTTCCAGACACCTACTTTGTTTCAGATCGCCAAAGATTTGCGCCAGATGCAGATCGACACCAGCGTCGCGGAGGCGGACATCGGCCAGCTTCATCTCGGCCAGGTGGTAAACTTTACTGTCGATGCTTTCCAGGAGCGCGAGTTCACCGGCACGGTAAAACAGGTGCGTCTGAACCCCACCATTCAGCAAAATGTGGTGTCATATAATGTCATCGTCGCGGTATCCAATGATGACGGGGTATTGCTGCCTGGCATGACCGCCAATGTGCGCTTCACCGTCAATCAGAAAAACGACGTGTTGCGGGTTCCCAACGCGGCGTTGCGTTATAAACCAGCCGAGACCGATTCGGATTCTGTGACGACAACTGTCAGGCAACCGGGGAAGCATGTGGTCTATCGACTGGAGGAAAGCAAGCCCATTCCCATCAGCGTCAAAACCGGCATTGCCGATAACAATTTTACTGAAATTCTGGAGGTAGAAATCAAGGAGGGCGATAAACTGATCATTCGTGACGTCGCCGATAAGGATAAATCCGCCAGCAAACTCAAATTCAGAATGTTCTGATGATGCCGCCACAGCGCCCTGTTCCCGGCGAGCCGCTGATCAAGGTGGAGAATCTCTGCAAGACTTACAGCCTGGATAGCGGCATCAAAGGGAGCAGAGCGATCAATAGTCAGGTGCTGTTCGATGTAAATCTCGCTATTGATCGAGGTGAGTTCGTCGCTATCATGGGGCATTCCGGATCGGGCAAATCCACCCTGATGAATATACTTGGCTGTCTGGATACGCCTACCAGCGGGCACTATTGGCTCGATGGACGCGATATCGCGTCACTTTCGGACGATGAACTCGCGCGTGTGCGTAATCGCAACATCGGTTTCGTATTTCAGGGATTCAATCTGTTGAAACGCATGACGGCGCTGGACAACGTGGCGGCCCCGCTGCTCTACGCCGGCGTGAGCCGCGCCGAGGGCCGTAAGCGTGCGCAGGAGCTGTTGGGCCAGACAGGCCTGGGAAAGTTTGCCACGTATCAGCCCACCCAGCTTTCGGGCGGACAGCAGCAACGCGTCGCCATCAGCCGCGCGCTGGTCAACAACCCGCAGCTGATACTTGCGGATGAGCCCACCGGCAATCTCGACACCCAAACCAGCCGTGAAATCATGGCGATTTTCGAGCAGCTTAATCGCGAACAGGGTATTACGATTGTGCTTGTCACGCACGAAGACGACATCGCCGCCTGCACCCGGCGGCTGGTTCGCTTACAGGACGGAAGAGTGGTGCATGATGGCGAGGCGCCCGCATGAGCCTTCTTGCAATCATCGGTGAAGCGCTGCGGGCGCTGCGGCTCAACCGCCTGCGCACCGGCCTGACCATGCTTGGCATGATCATAGGCGTAGCGGCAGTGGTGCTGATGCTCGCGGTGGGTCAAGGCGCGCAGACCACGGTGAATCAGGCCATCAGCTCGATGGGCAGCAATCTGTTCATCGTCGTACCCGGCGCGACCTCTTCCGGTGCGCTGCGTTCCGGCGCCGGCAGCGTGCAAACCCTGACGATGGGCGATGCGCTAGCCATCGCCCATCTGCCTTCGATCAAGGCAACGGCGCCGCTCATCACCAGTACGGCGCAACTGAACTATGGCGCAAATAACTGGAGTACCTCTGTCACGGGCGTTACGCCGGATTATTTCAAGGTGCGTGACTGGCCTGCGGAAAGTGGCGCATTATTTACCGAGACCGATTTGCGTTCCGCCACGCGGGTTGTCATTCTGGGCCAGATAACCGCCCAGAATCTTTTCGGCGATGAAGACCCAACCGGAAAGACGGTGCGCATCAAGAACAGCCCTTTTCTAGTCGCGGGCGTCCTCGCCCCCAAGGGGCAAAGTCTGGACGGACGCGACCAGGACGACGCCGTATTTATCCCCATCACAACCGGGCAGCGCCAGATTTTTGGCAACCAGTTTCCCGGAACAATACGTTTTCTGATGGTGCAAGGCCGGTCGGCCGAAGTGATGGATGAAGCTGAAACCGAAATCAACCAGTTGTTGCGCCAGCGCCATCGTATTACGGAAGGCACGGAAAACGATTTCACCGTGCGTAACATGGCGGCTCTTGCCGCCGTGGCAACCGGTGCGGCCAAGGTAATGTCCATTATGCTGGGCTCCATCGCTTCCATATCGTTGCTGGTGGGCGGCATTGGCATCATGAATATCATGCTGGTGTCGGTAACCGAGCGCACCCGCGAGATCGGCATTCGCATGGCCATCGGCGCCAACCGCCGCGCCATCCTCATGCAATTTCTGCTGGAAGCGCTGGTCATATGCATCCTGGGCGGTCTCGCAGGGGTTGCCATCGGCATTGGCGGTGCCTGGGCCGTGAGCCGGGCGACGGATATGGTGGTGGTGATCACGTTCGGCATGGTCGCTCTGGCATTCGCCTTTGCCTCAGCGGTAGGAATATTTTTCGGGTTTTATCCGGCTAGAAAGGCGGCGGCTTTGAAGCCGGTGGAAGCGCTGCGGTATGAATAATCCATAGAGGCGGAAGATCTGTGAAATTCGAATCCCCGCCCCTTCTCATCTAAATAAACACCCGATAAGCGCTCTTTACGTATCCCACGGAGTGTAGTGTGTAGCTTGACACGATACACTCCGTTTGGTAGCATTAAATATGAAGATCAAGAACGTCATTCATAAGGGATTGCGCCGATTTATCGAAGATGACGACGCTTCCGGTCTTCAACCGGCGGTCGTGCCGAAGGTCCGCAAGATCGTCTCATTCCTCCAGGATATGGAGACAGAGGACGAGCTGCGGACAGTGCCAAGCTGGAAGGCCCATCAGCTTACCGGGGACCGGAAAGGCACC
Organism: Nitrosospira sp.; assembly: GCA_039928555.1. Classification (GTDB taxonomy): domain Bacteria; phylum Pseudomonadota; class Gammaproteobacteria; order Burkholderiales; family Nitrosomonadaceae; genus Nitrosospira. The sequence goes on from JBDSSX010000248.1 coordinate 38,737, forward strand.
TGGAGCCTCTTCGTGACGAAAAATTGGCGCGTGACGTTCCGCATCGAACAAACCGGGATTGAGATCATCAATCTCGATTATGAAGACTACCACTAAGGAGGTGGATCATGAACGCAATACAGGGAATCCGCATGAAGAGTCCAGCCCATCCCGGTGGGTTCGTAAAAACGGAGATCATCGAGCCTCTTGGGCTTTCGGTAACTCGTGCGGCACAGGCGTTAGGGGTGACGCGTCCCGCACTGTCCGCTTTCCTCAACGAGCGCGCCTCGCTGTCGTCGGAAATGGCGCTTCGCCTGGAAAAGGCCTTTGGTGTTTCGATGGACACGCTCATGCGGATGCAGAACAGTTTTGAGATAGCTCAAGCCCGCAAGCGAGAGGGGGAGATCAAGGTGTCGCCCTTCCATGCGAAGCCGGGGAACCCGTCGCACTCACAAATCTAAACCATCACCGCAGCCCTGCGACAGACTATTGAGGGGAAGCTAGAGTGAAACATGAGCTAAAAATAAAGAGGGTATATGAAGAGCCAGTGGCAAATGATGGTCGGCGAATTCTTGTGGACAGGCTCTGGCCGAGAGGTTTGACAAAAGAAAAAGCAAAGGTCGATCTGTGGCTGAAAGATATCGCGCCCAGTACAGAGCTTCGGAAATGGTTCGGACACGATCCCGAGAAGTGGCGAAACTTCCGCGAGCGCTATCAAACCGAGCTCGAGCATCACGCCGATCAACTCATGCTGATAAGCAACGAGATCGAAGGTGGAACGGTCACTCTGGTCTATGGGGCTCGCGATCAGGCCCACAATGAAGCGGTTGTCCTAAAGCAATTTCTGGAAAGAAAGCCTTAGACATCCCATCTATTTCCGATAAAAAGCCTCGTGAGCTCCTTATTGGCTGATATTGCCATCCCGCCAAAAATGTAAGATCAGCTTAAAGGGGCTCGCCTTCTTCTCGTAAGAATAACTACTCCACCGTCACCGATTTTGCTAAATTCCGAGGCTTATCAACATCAGTACCTTTTTGCAGCGCAACATGATAAGCAAGCAATTGCAGCGGGATGGTATGAAGAATGGGACTAAGCGACCCCGCGTGCTCCGCCAGGCGGATGACATGAACACCTTCGCTTTCCTGAATGTGAGAATCGGCATCGGCGAAAACGTAGAGTTCGCCACCGCGTGCACGGACTTCCTGCAAGTTGGATTTGAGTTTTTCCAGCAATGCGTCGTTGGGTGCAATCGCGACCACCGGCATGTCCTTATCGACCAGCGCGAGCGGGCCATGCTTCAATTCCCCCGCGGCGTAAGCTTCGGCGTGGATGTAGGAAATTTCCTTGAGTTTGAGCGCACCTTCCATGGCAATGGGGTAATGCATGCCGCGCCCGAGGAATAAAGCGTGGTTTTTTTGTGCAAATCTTTCGGCCCAAACCTTGACTTGGGGCTCCACTTGCAGCGCGTGCTGTAGTGCGACCGGCAAGTGCCGTAGCGCAGCGATCATCTCACGTTCATCCTCGCCGGATAATTTGCCGCGCAGTTTCGCTAACGTCATGGTAAGCAGCATCAGCGCCGCTAACTGAGTGGTGAAAGCTTTAGTAGAGGCTACTCCGATTTCCGGTCCGGCACGGGTGAGGAAGCGCAGGTCGGCCTGTCGCACCAGAGCGCTTTCGGCCACGTTGCAGATGGCCAGACTGTAGCGATGTCCCAATGACCTGGCATAGCCGAGCGCAGCCAGGGTATCCGCTGTTTCTCCGGATTGAGATATTCCCACCACCAGCGTGTTGGGGCCGACTGCCGGGTTACGGTAACGGTATTCGCTGGCGATCTCGACATTGCATGTCAGCCCCGCCAGCGTTTCCAGCCAGTAGCGGGCGACCAGTCCGGCATGGTAGCTGGTACCGCAGGCAAGTATCAGAATGCTGTCTGTATTCCTGAAGATATGGTCCGCTTCGCTTCCAAACAGTCTTGGAGAGATAGACTGGGCATTGAGCACCATTTCCAGCGTATTCGCCACGACCCCCGGCTGTTCGAATATCTCCTTCTGCATGAAATGGGCATAGGGTCCCATATCCACCGCTTCATTGGTCAATTCGCTTTCGTGCACGGGACGCACTACTTCCTTGCGCGCACCGTCATGAAGACTGACAATCCGGTAGCTGTCGCGGCGCAGTTCGGCCACATCGCCTTCTTCCAGATAAATCATTTGCTTCGTCACCTGCAACAAGGCGGATGCGTCGGAGGCGGCGTAGTTGCCGGATTCGCTCAATCCCAATAGCAGCGGCGCACCGTTTCGGGAAACGACAATCCGTTCCGGATTCGCTTCTTCCATGACAGCGATGGCGTATGCCCCTTGCAATTCACCTACCGACTGGCACACTGCCTCGAACAGGTCGGAGGTTTCTTTCAGCTTCAAGGTGATGAGATGGGCGATAACCTCGGTGTCGGTGTCGGAAATGAACTGGTATCCAGCATCTTGCAAACGCTGACGCAGTTGTTCATGATTTTCGATGATGCCATTGTGCACGACCGCTACTTTCGAAACTTCGCCGGAAAAATGCGGGTGGGCGTTGCGCTCTGAAGGTGCGCCGTGCGTCGCCCAGCGGGTGTGGGCGATGCCGACCTCGCCATGAAAATCCTGCTCGTCCGCAAGCTTGCTGAGTTCGGCAACCCGCCCGGTGGTACGTAATCGATGCAACCCGCCATTCATCAGTGCAATTCCCGCGGAATCATAACCCCGGTATTCGAGACGGCGCAAACCTTCCAGTAGAGCCGGGACAATGTTATTTCTCGCTACCGCACCGACTATTCCGCACATTGATGGATTTCCTCTCTGTTTCGTTCCGGGGAATTACAAGGCTGAGAAAGTTTTGCCGTTTCACATTTCATTTCTCGCCCTTCGATTTCTTAACAGGCCGCTTCCATCCATCAACGCTCATTTGTTTGGCGCGTGACAGCGTCAGTGTCTCTGGCGGCGTGTCTTTAGTGATGGTCGAACCTGCGCCGATGGTGGAGCCTTGCGCCACTCTCACGGGCGCGACCAGTTGCGTATCGGAGCCGACAAAAACGTCGTCCTCAATGATAGTCTGATATTTGTTGGCGCCATCGTAGTTGCAGGTGATCGTCCCGGCACCGATGTTGACATTCTTACCCACCACAGCGTCGCCAATATAACTCAGGTGATTCGCCTTGCTGCCGGCGGCAATGGTACTATTTTTGACCTCGACAAAATTGCCGATATGCACTTCGCTGGCAAGCCGGGTTCCCGGACGGATACGGGCATAAGGACCAATACGGCAATTCTTTCCGATTTCGGCGGATTCTATGAAGCTGAAGGGTGCGATCGCCGCCCCCGCTGCAACCTTGACATTTTTCAGAATACTGTGGGCGCCTACTTTCACGCCATCGGCCAGCTGCACATGGCCTTCAAAAATGCAATTGATGTCTATCTCCACATCCCTGCCGCAGTCGAGTTGACCGCGAATATCAATGCGAGCCATATCGGCCAGGGTCACACCCTGATGCAGTAATTTTTTTGCGTACTCATTCTGGTAGATACGCTCAAGCGCCGCCAGTTGCGTCTTGCTATTAATGCCGGTCGTTTCCCAATCGTGCGCTGGCTGGGCAGCTTGCACCTTGACGCCATCCTTGACCGCCATCGCCACAATGTCGGTCAGGTAGTACTCCTTTTGCGCATTCTTGTTTTCCAGCTTATGCAGCCAGCCGTGGAGATACGGATTGGGAATCACCATGATGCCGGTATTGATCTCGCGGATTTGCCGCTGGGATTTGCTGGCGTCCTTCTCTTCGACGATGGCGACGATTCCGCCCGCTTCGTCATCCCGCACGATCCTGCCGTAGCCAGCTGGATCAGCCAGCTCTATCGTCAGCAGGGCGAAACCTTTTGCCTGCGCGGTTGCAATCAATTTTCTCAGGGTTTCGATGCTGGTCAGCGGCACATCGCCGTACAACACGAGTGTCATGCCGGTGTTGTCCAGGTGCGGCAGCGCTTGCATCAGCGCATGGCCGGTACCCAGTTGCGGCGCCTGTTGCACCCAGATAAGGCTCTCATCGCCAATCGCTTGAGGCACAGCCTCGCCGCCATGTCCGTAGACCACACAAATGCTCTGTGGCAACAATGAGCGGGCGGTATCAAGCACGTGGCCGAGCAAGGGTTTTCCTGCCAGCGGATGTAAAACCTTGGGCAGCGCCGAGTGCATGCGCTTGCCCAGACCGGCAGCGAGAATGACAATATTCAGTGTAGACATCAATGAAGAACTGGTAAGGAATCCCGGCTGTCGGCGGCAAGCGTTACTATTTTTGCGTATGGGCCGCACGCAGCCGACAGGAAGAGGATATTACGCTAATCCGGTGGTTGACCGCTCATTCAATAGATCAGTGTTATGATTAATAACTATATTTCGTATTATTTGACGCTCACCGTCCGGGTGAGGCTGCTACGGGATTCAGGATTACTGATGATTACTAACGCTTCAGTCCTGGAAAAGATGACGCTAATTTATCACATTGCACGCTCAAAATCCAAGTGCGGTGTCTTTTGCGTGAATGCACGTTAATTCCGCGAAGCTTTCCGTGGCCGGGATACGGCATTGGCGGGACCTGATCGCAGCCACTTTTGACGGGATTTCAATATGCGGCGGTTCTATTTCACTACCGTGTCAGCAGCCCGGCTTTTTCAGACGTTTGGGCTTGCTCGCACGAATAAAAAAGGCGGCTATCGCCGCCTTTACCGGAACCCGCGCACCGTGGGTCAATGCTTGCGTTTTCTCAGTTTCTGAATTGCCGCCAATTGCGCTATCGCTTCGCCTAGTTCAGCCTGCGCTCTCGCATAATCTATCGCGGAGGAACGGTCCTTCATGGCCTCTTCCGCTTGCTTCTTGGCTTCGATTGCTTTTGTCTCGTCGAGATTAGCCCCACGCACAGCGGTGTCGGC
>JBDSSX010000249.1:0-5259 GCA_039928555.1 Nitrosospira sp.
GATCTGAATTAATCGCCAAGGTTGTTGCTGGTATTCAGTTCAAAAACGGAGTCATAACAAAAGCAGAAAATCATCAACGAATCGCCGCCTGATTAGGCTGCCATACACAACATTTGACTATAACTCTATTCTGGTTGAAGGAAGTAGGTCGGGTTAGCGCAGCGTAACCCAACGATAGCCCAACAAAAAGTAGACCAGATTGGATTGTCGGGTTACGCTTTGCTAACCCGACCTACATGAATGGTGCCTATGCATAATAATGACTTGCCCATCTTGGGCATCAACTATCGGAAATCCCTATGGCCACGATTGGTTTCAACCATTTCAATCTACGCGCTCCGCATGAGCTCATGGATGAACTCAAAGCGTTCTATTGCGATATAGTGGGCCTCGAACAAGGCCAGCGGCCTGATCTTGGGACCCCGGGCCACTGGCTTTATGCCGGTAACCAATGCGTTCTTCACCTGAGCCAGACACGGCCCGGCGAAACGCGTCTCACGCATGCCGCTACCACCTTCGATCACGCGGCATTTACCTGCACCAACCGCGGGGAAATGGAGGCACGCCTGAAACGGCACAACATCGCATTCACGACAGGTCAAGTGCCCTCAATGGGCATCGCTCAGCTATTCTTTAAAGATCCGGCGGGAAATGGCGTGGAGCTAAGCTTTGCCGAGCGCCACTCCTGATACTTTTATTACTTACCTTGTGACCATTCACAATGCATCAGTACATTCTAAAAAGGAGGCATGACATGACAAGAATTCTCGTCCTTTACTACAGTATGTATGGTCACGTCGAAACCATGGCGGGCGCAGTGGCTGAAGGCGCGCGCAGCGTTGAAGGCGCCGAAGTTACCATTAAGCGCGTCCCTGATCTGGTGCCGGAAGAGGTGGCGCGTAAAGCGGGTGCCAAACTGGATCAGACGGCACCCATCGCAACGGTGGATGAATTGCCAAAATACGATGCCATCATCTTCGGCACGCCCACCCGTTTCGGCAACATGTGCGCACAGATGCGCAATTTTCTCGATCAGACCGGCCGGTTGTGGTTGAGCGGCGGCCTAGCCGGCAAGGTTGCCAGCGTGTTCACTTCCACGGCCACGCAACACGGTGGTCAGGAAACCACGATTACGTCTTTTCATAGCACCTTGCTACATCAGGGCATGATTATTGTGGGGGTTCCCTATACCTGTCAGGAACTGCTCAATATGGATGAAATTACCGGCGGATCGCCGTACGGCGCGGGGACGCTGGCTGGCGGCGACGGCAGTCGCCAGCCTTCGGAAAATGAACTGAAAATTGCCCGTTTTCAGGGAAGACATGTGGCGGAGATTGCAAAGAAACAACGTGCATAGGGCCATATATAGGGTTCAAGCATCTGTCATCACGCGGGAACGCGAGAAGTGGCGTTAAGTGCGTTGAACCGGCGAGATGTCATCCAGAGTCACTGAAATGAAAAAACCACTTCAGGATAAAGTCGCCATTATCACCGGTTCGTCGCGTGGTATCGGCGCCGAGATTGCACGGACGCTGGCTGGCGCGGGTGCGAAAGTCGTGGTTAATTACCTTGGCAACCAGAAAGCCGCCGAAGCGGTTTGCACCGCGATAGCGGAAGCGGGGGGTGAGTCGCAGGCAGTCAGGGCGGACGTCGGCAATTCGGCTGAAATGCGCAAACTTTTCGATGCGGCTGTCGAACGCTTCAGCCGCGTGGATATTCTCGTCAACAATGCGGGCGTGCTGCTTTCCAGGAGCATTGCTGAAATCAGCGACGAAGAGTTTGACCGGGTCTTGGACATTAACGTCAAGAGCGTTTTCTACGCGTTGCGCGAGGCATCAACGCGACTTGCGGATGGCGGCCGGGTGGTCAGTCTGTCCAGCACCGTTACCCGGTTGATGCTGCCGAATTATGGCGCTTACGCGGCCAGCAAGGGCGCCGTGGAGCAGTTGACGCGCGTCTTTGCGAAGGAGCAGGGCGAGCGGGGCATTACCGCCAATATTGTTTCGCCAGGGCCGGTGAATACAGAAATGTTTACCACCGGCAAGAGCGAGGAAACGATCAAACGCATGGCGGGCATGTCCTTTGTGGGCCGTGTCGGCCAACCGGCGGACATCGCCAGGGTGGTACTTTTTCTGGTAAGTGACGAAGCTGGCTGGGTTACGGGACAGAACATCAGCGCCAGTGGCGGCGTGGCGTGATCTGGAACCAGGTAGCCAGATCACAACTATAGGAAAAAAGAATTTGCGGCAATCCTCTTGCTGTCCGGTAGAAAAAGTGGAAATAACGCCGAGCAGATAGCGTTTATCCGGCGCACGGTGCTTTATTGCCCCAGGCACCGGGTCCAAAATCTTGGAGGCTGGTATGAGTGCTGAATATTCCATAATCGCCCTCCATCTGGTTGGGGCACTCATCGCGGGAGGGATCATCGGCTTCGAGAGGAGCCTGCACGGCCATCCCGCCGGTTTCCGGACTCACGCGCTCGTGTGTCTTGCTTCCAGTCTGCTGATGCTGGTGGCGCTATATGAATGGATGTGGCTTCCCGGCATGCCGCTGGGGAGCGTGCGGACAGATCCAACCCGAATGGCCCAGGGAATCATGACAGGCATAGGCTTTCTTGGCGCGGGAGTGATTTTCAAGGAGGGTTTGAGCATCCGCGGATTGACGACCGCCGCTTCCATCTGGATCACGGCCGGGATCGGTATCCTGATGGGCATAGGATTTTATTTTCCCGCCATTGTAGGGACCATCCTCACACTCGGGATTCTTTCCCTGTTTCAACTGATTGAAGATCGGGTTCCCCTGCAGTCATACGCTCAATATCACATCAGCTTCGACAGAAACAACGTGATGGCGGAAAACGATGTCAGAAACCTTCTGTCTGATCATGGGTTTACGATTGTCAATACAAGTTATCGCATTACACAAGCCGGATTGTTCGAATATCGTATGGATATTCGAACAACCAATCCCGGCAGCGCATCCGCTCTTGCGGAAACGTTACGCGCAATGGAATGGGTCCGTGAGTTTCGTATCTCGACAACCGGTAGTTAGCGGCTGGCAAGCCATTCGCAGTTTACCCACCGTTGCTTCGCCCAATCACTTTCTCGCTTCGATTCTTTAACCCGGATGTTTCATAAATTCGCGTGATGATTGCGTAGAATTTTGTTTTGTAGGGAGATTTTGTGAAAGACTAGCGTAGTTATTCATACGTTCGACTGAACAAAATTTCCATACGAAACAAAGACCAGCGAGGGCGCGCGTCAATTTATGAAACATCCGGGTTAAGTCTGACTGGCTGCCAGACAAAAAAAAGATTCCGAAGAATCCCCTTTGTCCGGTAGAAAACTACCGGAGTACTTATCCGTTCGACCGTTTGGTTTACGCTCTCAGACTACTAAATAAATTCTCTCTGATCCCGCCCTTTCTATGCCCGTTAGTCCTTGGCATTTCACTTTATCCATGGTCAGGCAAAAATTCCGCATTTCCATGCAATCAAACGCCCATTCTCCCGGTCCAGATTCGTCTATCGCGTCTTCCATTGTCGATGCAGCGGCATCCCAGTGACCATGCGCAATCTCTACCAAAGCAATTTTGCATCGCGTCACTTGTTCTGGCGGCGCTGTCATCAGTATTTCAAGCATCGTTTTCATGATGACCTCCGTACTTAAATTCCCTCCTGTAGTAATTTTGACCATGTTTTTTTAAAGAAGTGCACGGTAACGGGGAATAAATTAAATTATTCCGCATCCCCACCGTGACGGTTAACACACTACTGGCGGCAAAAGCGCTAATAGACACAGAACCGGCTTCATACACAGCGATCCGCTTGCAGGACAGCAGTCGTCAGAACAATTTTGCCAATATGCTTGCCGGATTCCATTAGCGCATGGGCCTTGGCCGCTTCCTCCAGCCTGAAAACCTTGAATATCAGGGGTTTTAATTTTCCCTCATTCAACAAAGGCCAGACCTGGCGTTCCAGTTCCTGCGCGATCTGCGCTTTCTCGGGAACGCCGCGGGACCGCAACGTAGACCCCATATGCGTAAGACGCTTGGTTAGCATAGTCATCAGATTCAGCTCCTTCGCGGGACCATTCTGGACCCCAATCTGTACAATGCGGCCATACAGCGCAGCCGCCTTGTAATTCCTGGCGACATAGTCGCCGGCAATGATATCGACAACAACATCGACGCCTTTGCCACCAGTGAATTTTTTCGTTTCCTCGACGAAATCCTGCGTGCGGTAATTGATGGCGAGATCGGCGCCGAGCGCCAGGCATGCCTCCCGCTTCTCTTCCGAGCCCACAGTCACCAGCACAATAGCGCCGAATGCCTTGGAGAGCATTGTGGTGGCTGTACCGATGCCTGATGAGCCGCCATGAATCAACACCGTTTCGCCGCTTTTGAGCTTGCCCCGCTGAAACACGTTAGTCCAAACCGTAAAAAAAGTTTCCGGCAAGGCCGCAGCTTCCACCATGCTGAGGCCTTGCGGCACTGGCAGTGCATTGCTTTCATGCACGACGCAGTATTCAGCGTAACCGCCACCTGCGACAAGTGCGCATACTTTATCATCCATCTTGAAGCGGACCGTTCCATCGCCCAGCGCGGCGACCGTCCCCGCAACTTCGAGCCCGGGAATCCCGGAGACGCCTGGCGGTGGGGGATACAATCCGCGCCGCTGCAAAATGTCCGGACGATTGACGCCAGCCGCCTCGACCCTGATCAGGATCTGTCCGCTTGCGGGTTGGGGAATCGGGTGTGAAGCGGGCACCAGTACCTCCGGCCCTCCGGGGTGCTGGATATCGATGCCCAGCATGGTGTGCTGGTTGCCAAATGTAAAAGTCATTCCTGATCCACTAAAATCCAGCTACCGAACTTCATCATCACAACTTAATCGGTTCCAGTCAGCTTCAGATGACGGGTGTCCGCAACCACTTCACGCACTGGCAGAACGCCTGCCAGATGCGCCATTACCCGTTCGGCCGTCAGGCGGTACGTTGTCAGTTTGCCGCCATACACGGTCAGCAAGCGAGGACGGTTCCGCCGGTCGGATTGCAACACGGTTTCGCGCAAACGCGCATTGACAGATACCGCACTACTTCCAGTTCCGTCTTCGCTTGAGGGCAAAACACGCAAACCCGCGGTGGCTTCAAGAATGGGCAGCCCGGATCGATAGCGTGGAAAGTAGTGTGAGAGTGTTTCCATCAGGTAAGCTATCTCTTGTGGCAGCGGTCTGACATCTGCCGGGTCACCCTGGTAAAT
>JBDSSX010000250.1:0-5755 GCA_039928555.1 Nitrosospira sp.
AAGCTTCACCGCACCTTTAAACGATGAGAGTAAATCGCAAGAAGCTGCTGATAAAGAGGCGCGTGCATGGATCGATAGCGATACGGGCAAGCTGTCGGGCACGCCTGAATAGACAACATTCCTTCTAATTAATGCGAGTGAAAATCTCAACATATCATGAAGCAGGTTCAGTGTAGAAAATGACTTGCTATAGGATTGTGCTGCTGCCGGTGGCCGGGATCGAACGCCTATGCGCAGATAACCACTTGCTTATTCATCCCGTAAAGTGTTAGGAGAAATATGTAAATTTAAGGTATACCCATGACACATCGAGTGCCTTGGGATTAACTTAAGCGAACTATTTACAGGTTCGCGGCAATCTCACCGCGAATACCGTTTCGGTCTGGTCTGACCGGGCTTCGATAGACCCGCCGTGGCCTTTGGCAATTTCTCGTGCGATATACAGTCCAAGCCCGAGACTTTCATCCGCGTCGCGTTTGTTCTCCTTATCGGAGCCACGCTTTAAAGGATCAAAGATCTGGTCAAGGTCCGATGGCTCGATGGTAGGCCCGCTATTCCTGACTTCGAGGACAACACCCACGGCACCCCCATTTAGGCCCACATATACCGGCGTACCTGGCGCTCCATACTTAATTGCATTACGCACCAGGTTGCCGAGTAACTGCTGTAGACGTTGACTATCCCAGCTACCACAAATATCGCCGTGCACCTCCAGATCGATACGCCGCCCCGGATTTGCTGCACGCAACTGGTCCAATTCGCTAGCAACCAATTGGCTGAGGTCAATATCTCTGGGAGTGATATTGATACCTAAACCGAGCTTAGTACGGTTGAAATCAAGCAGATCGTCGAGTAGCGCATGCATGTGACGGCCGCTGTTGATTAAACGGCCCGCAGCTTCCGATACTTTGGCACCAGCATTGAGTGCGGCCAGATAGGATGCTGTCATTTGGATGGTCTGCAGCGGATTTCGCAGGTCATGTCCAAGCATCCCAAGAAATAAATTACGGGCCTGATCGACTTCCGCGCTAAAAAAGGCTACGGATTCGGCAAGCGCTTGGTCAATCGCCTCATTGAAGCGAAGGACATCTTTCAAATGCGTGCTTTCCGGCTGAGAGTCATCGCTCCATAGACGAAGAACGCTGGCGCGAAGGGCACGGTACTCCGCGGCTAGTTGGTTGATGTCGAAGCCGCTTTGTGCGCGTAGGAGAGCATGTGTTTGCGCAGCGGTCTCGGGCGCGTCAATGAGGAGTGGTGTTTGGCCCAATGATTTCGCAGTTTGAGCTTCCCTGGTCTGTGAAGTGGAAAGATCCTTTGCCACGGCTTCAAGAATTTGGCGTGCGTGGTCACGCAAAGCGAGTGACTTCATGTGTCTGGCTGCGGGCAGTTGAACGGAGGCAAATGCCTCCCACACCGCGAGAATAGGCTCCATGTCCCGCAAGATAAAATCTGCTAATCGCATCCCAGTGCCTTTTGAAGATCAGAAAACGTTGTGTGGGAAGCTTAAATGTACCACCATGAACTCTCGGTGCACATTACTATTAATGACGTGCGGGCTGCAATAGCCGAATTCACCGAACTTGTAATGGCGCTGGTCACTCGCGAGTGATGGTTCCAGGCGCGGGAACATTAAATCGCATTGCCCTTCCTAGACCTCCGCAACTTCCATATCTTCCTATCCCTCTACGTTGTCGTCTCGGATTATCCGTATTGCACGCGCCAGGCTTTTTTACGAGCAGCATAGTGGGGATGCGCTTCAGCCTGCTTCCATTTCTGATAGAAAATAGCCGCGCTTTGCGTTTTTTCCGGATCGCCTGTGCCCCTGTCGTTCAAGGCGTACTCCCGGTTCTTGTCGTACTTGATACCCCCTCGATAATTCGCATAACGCCGTGCCCGGGTGTATCCCATCTGCAGGAATTTTCTTGCCAGATCAGCGCCGACGAAATCGCCGGCTTCTAGAGAGCTTTCAAACTTTTTATAAAGAACTGTGCTGCTGATCTCTGCCATTTCCGGTGTTTTGAAGCGCCAATGGGGTATCAGTTCGCTCTTGTAGGGCTCACAGATTAATACCCCCTGCTCTCCCTTGCCTACCCGGTATTTTTCAGGCTCCTGCCGATAATCGATATCGGGTTTCCACGGATAGCTTTCTTTATCAAATTTTAGATAGGACGGCTTGGGCTGACTAGTCACAGACTGTTTCTCCGAAAAATCTACGTAGTAGCGCTCGAGCTTACTGGCACACAATGCGGCAAAACGTGGCTGGTCGCAGGAACAGCTCGCTCTGGAGAGTGGGTTGGCCCGCAGCTACCTGGGCGGGATGCGCGAATTAAACGCGCCACTGTCCTCAAGCCAATCGCGGCCTTTGCATTTTGGTTGGTGGCACGGTCGGTCCTCACATAGACCGATCTCTTCCCGGCATTAGCCAACCACCGGCAGCTCATTCCAGTCACCGGTGTAATTGGGACTCTTGAAACTGCGCCGCATGGACCAGGTCCGGGCTGTTCCTTCTGATGCCAAGTGAATCGTGCTTCTTTTGTACTTCCTGTTGATAGTATCCACCGTCTCCATCAGCCTGCCCGATTTGTTGTTGATCGATAGGAATCCCAGCAGGTCGGTCTGCTGCCCGTCTTCCGGCACCAGTTCCGATAGCATCACCCCAGCCTTCTGGTAGTATACCTGCGGCCGGTACACCTTCTTTAGTATCCACAGCGCGGCATTGGTGATCTGAAGGCTACAGTCAGTCGGGGCCGGCAAGGCGATGGTCTCACTCCTGCCATAGAATTGTGCCTGATCGAATGGGCTGTTCTGGATGAAGATCGATACCGCACCCGCATACAAGCCCTGCCTGCGCAGCCGCTGTGCGGCATTGGCGGCATGATAGCTGATCGCTTCCCGCAGCTGCGGCAGGCTCTCTACGCGCTCGCCAAAGGACCGGGGGTTCATCACCTGCTTTGCAGTGGGTGTTTCCTCATCCAGTTCCAGCCATGCCTCGCCATTGAGCTCCTGCACCGTGCGTTGCATGGTGACGCCGAAGCGGTCGCGTATTCTTCTAAGATCGGCATTCTTCAGCCGCACTACATTCGCAACACCCAGCGCTTTGAGACTGGCCTCCAGCCTGCGCCCCACGCCCCATACGGATGAGACCGGTAGCTTCTCCAGAATTGAATCCAGTTCTTGCTGGCTTAGCTGGGTGAAGTCGCACACGCCCTTCGTTGTGAGCTCTTTCTTGGCATAATGATTGGCAAGTTTGGCTAGAGTCTTGCTGTGGCCTATGCCCACGCAGATCGGCTTGGTGTTTTCCTCGTTGGTGTTGCCACGGCAAAGCAGTTCATAATATGTCACAGTTGTTCAAATCATGGAAATCCCAAGTTGATCAATACTATGCGGATAAAATAACCTGGGATCAATTGCACGCAGAAGATAAAAAGCGTGCAGTTAATGATTTTTGGGATTACGCCATACCGTATTCAGCGTTGCTTGTTTTATCGGCGGAAGTATCTCAGGGGCCATTAATCTTTTCCTTCCCGAGCTTCTTTGCCGCGGACTTGAAAGCGGATATGCATGATGTGTCTATGGATTCACTGTGCGACAATTTACGCAGAGCGGCAAGCCATAAACAGGGAGGATTTTGGCGCAATAAAAACCCCGCCAAGGCGGGGATTCGCGCGTTAACCATGTTTGCCAAGAAATTAGCATTATGCTAATGTTAACGAATGTTTAGGATTGAATACAGCCGCGAAGCATTGAAAATTCTGAGATCGTTGCCACGCAATACGTCGATCATAATTCGTGGCAAGATCGAGCAGCTGGCGAAAAATCCGCATGCTCCGAATAATAATGTCAAAAAGCTGGAAGGTCGCCCCGGCTTCCGGCTACGGGTAGGGAACTGGCGGGTGATTTACGAAATAGACAATGGCCGCCTGGTGATAATCATACTGGCGGTCGGTTCACGTGGAGGCATATACAAATGAGTGATATTCAGTTCATAGAACGAAACGGCAAACGGGAATATGCCATTGTTCCCATGGAAATATTCGAGCGCCTGATGAAGGCCTCGGAGGATATCGGCGATATCGCGCTTTACGATAAAGCAAAGGCCGCGGATGACGGCACCCGCATCCCTGGGGAAGTTGTCCGCGCGATCCTTGAGGGCATACATCCGATCAAGGCATGGCGGACTTATCGCAAACTGACTCAGCAAGTCCTGGCGGAGAAAGCTGCGATAAGCAAACCATTTCTCAGTCAAATAGAGGGCAGAAAAAGAGTTGGGACAATAGCCGTATTGACCGCCCTGTCACGCGCGCTGGACGTGCCGGTGGATCTGCTGGCCGAATAACCCGCCTCCGGCCACCCCGCCGAAGCGTGAATCAATGAATCAATGGGGTAAAAGAAAAGATGAAGAAAAGATGGGGTCAGGTCCTGAGCTATCCCCACAGAATATTTTGATATTACAGATACTTATGATATAAACTTAATCTAAAACAGCGAGTGCATGAGATTTTTTCTTGAATATATAACTTTTCAGGAGATCCCATGCACCCAGTCGCCGTATTACACGAACATCTTCAAAAATCAGTTCCATCCATTCACAGCACACGGCTCAAAGCGCTAATGGCCGCTGTGGGCTCAGTTTTATGCGGCGCTCAGGTATCGATTACATCGTTAGGCCGAAGCCTTCCAAGTGCAGCTTTCATCAAACACAAGATCAAGCGCATGGATCGTTTGATCGGTAACACTCGGCTCTATCAGGAACGCTGGCGTTTTTACGCTGCACTGACACAATGGCAGGTCAGTGGGTTGTCACATCCCATTATTCTCATCGACTGGTCACCCTTGAGCGATGGCCAGCAATTCCATGTATTACGTGCGTCGTTACCGGTGAAAGGCCGGGCATTAACGTTGTATGAGGAAGTCCATCCCCGTTCCAGATTGGGCAATCGCCAAGTCCAACAGGCCTTTTTGGAAACACTCAAGACCCTGCTGCCGTCGGCGAGTCGTCCGATCATCGTAGCGGATTCCGGGTTTCGCGTGCCGTTCTATCGTTACGTCGAGCACACATTGGGCTGGTACTGGGTGGGGCGCATTCGTAACCGTGATTTCATCAGTTGGCACAACACCACCGATTCCTGGTTCAGTGCAACGTCGTTGTATTCGAAAGCCACCACCAAACCCACTGACGTGGGCGCGGTGCAGTGGGTGCGGCGCTGCCCGCTTGCCGCTTTTCTCGTCCTGGTGCGGCAACCCAAAAAAGGGCGGCAACGATGCAATCAATCGGGTCGGCAGAGTCAGTCATGCCACAGTAAAAAACAAGCCAGGCGCGAAAAAGAACCTTGGCTGCTGGTGGCTTCCCTATCGCTACAATCGTTCACCGCCAAGCAGATCATGAAGCTGTATCGGTCACGGATGCAAATCGAAGAGGGTTTTCGCGATAGCAAAAACCCTCGCTATGGCTTGGGCGTTGCCAAAGCCAATCGTATCGGCCAACAGCGCCGAGCGAACTTGCTGTTGATCGCCGCACTGGCCGCCTTCCTGCTCTGGTGTATCGGTGTTGCGGGGAAAAGCCAACCTGTCGCTAAACAGGTGCGCGTGAATTCGTCCAGCAAGCGTGAATCATATTCGGTGATCTTTCTGGCACGCTTGCTCCTGCAACAACCGGCGTTTCGATTATTACCCAGCCAAATCTGGCGATCGCTCACAACAATCAATCCTTATATCAGAAGCTTATTGGATGCCTGAATTTGTGGGGATAGCTCAG
>JBDSSX010000251.1:0-2721 GCA_039928555.1 Nitrosospira sp.
CCCTAATGGGCTAAGAGTTTCTCTTAGTATAAAACCAGGGTTTCCCCAATATACTCGTAGTATTGACTGAGTTAGGATGACCCTACTTTCATTCCATTTGGGTTCATAAGCTATCATGAAAACAAAATCAGGAAATATTTTTGCGGTATTGTCGATGGTGGGCCTGCTGGCCTCGCTGAGCCCTTCCGTAATTGCGGCTCAGCCCGTTGACACCCCTGAGATTCGCGCAGCCGCTCAGAATGCCACAACCCCGAACGACCACGAGGCGGTAGCGAAATATTATGAAAACGCGGCTACGCAGATGCAGGTAAAAGTGGAAGAACAAAAGGAACTGCTGGAGCATTATGAGGATAAGAGCTATCTCTATGGCAGGCGGGCACAAGACCTGCAATCGCATACCGCGGCGTTAGTACGCCATTACGAGAAGACCGTCAGGGCAAACATACAAGAGGCCGCTTTGCATCGTCAAATGGCTTCGAAACTTGAAGAAAACCACGCTGCATCCGGCACCCAAGCGCTTAGTGCTGTGAGTGAACTATAGTTCACCTCTCGGTCCTGACAATATTAAGCTCAATTTAAGCGGGTAATCGATCTCACGCAACGGTACAGCGTTGCCCCGATTTGCTGCCTTTTCTGTTTCTTTCCTACACGAGAATCCGCTTGCTGATTTTGCCAATGGCACCCCCGCGGCATAAGAAGAACTATTCCGTCAGACGAATACCCTCCACCTTTCACATTCTCACTATTCTCTCGCGTAGGCCGGGTGATCCTAAACACTGACCATTCCTTGTGCTTTTTCCACGAAGCGTCGTTTAGCGGATTACCCTAGTCAACCTGAGGTCTACTGTTTCTCCAATCGGTCTCATTCCTACTTTGTTGCGTAAATCGGCGGCATTACGCATCGCGCGCCGGTCGACACCTGTTACCACGTCACGTGGCTTTACACCGACCTTTTCTGCCGGCGAACCGGGCTCAACCGTGCTGATGATAGCGCCTTCGGTGGAAGCCAATCCTAGCGAGTTCGTACGTGATGCCTTCACTGCTCGCGCCCAGCCTGCTGCGGCGCACCTCGCCAAAGCGTACGATCTGATCCAGACTTCAGCCAGTCATATTGAAGGACTATGAATTTATGCCTTTGCTCAAACTCAGGATTTCCGCCACTGCGGGCTCGAATGTTTCCTGATCAAACGCCTTATCGCCATCAGCGACAGGTTCGTTTCCCGTTTTGAGTCCGCGAAAATCGTAGAGCGCGGGATCAGCCAAATGCGAAGGCTGCACGTTCTGCAACGCTGTAAACATTGTCTCCAGCCTGCCGGGGAATTTCTTATCCCACTGTTGCATCATTTCTTTCACCGCCTGCCGCTGGAGGTTTTTTTGAGAACCGCACAGATTACAGGGAATAATCGGAAAATCCTCAATTTCGGCGTAGCTTTCCAGGTCTTTCTCCTTGCAATAGGCGAGCGGACGAATCACGATATGCCGGCCATCGTCACTCACCAGCTTGGGCGGCATGGTCTTCAGCTTGCCGCCGTAAAACAGATTGAGAAACAGCGTTTCAAGAATATCGTCGCGATGATGCCCTAGCGCGATTTTAGTCGCACCCAGCTCGCTGGCGACGCGGTACAACACCCCTCGGCGCAGGCGTGAGCAGAGACTGCACGTCGTTTTACCTTCGGCAATGACGCGCTTCACCACGCTATAGGTATCTTGTTCGACAATACGGAAAGGCATGTCAATGCTGGTTAGATAGCCCGGCAATACATGCTCAGGGAAACCGGGTTGCTTCTGATCCAGATTCACCGCAATCAATTCAAACGGCACTGGCGCGTGGGCCTGTAAACTGCGCAGGATATCGAGCAACGCGTAGCTATCCTTGCCACCCGAGAGGCACACCATTACCCGGTCCCCCGCCTCGATCATATTGAAATCAGCAATGGCTGTACCGACAAGGCGTCTCAGCCGCTTGTGCAGCTTATTAATATTATGTTGCTCTTTTCTGGACACAATTTCCATTTTTTATCTCATCGCTCGAAAGCATTGATTTGCCCAAATATAGTAGATGCCATAAGGCCCGGACGAGGCCCGGACGATCAGCAGCGCTCTCCTTCTGGATCAACCCGCCGCTAGATTTTAAGGAAAATCTTCCGGATAGCAACAGTTTGTTCGGAAATCCTTTCCAAAAGCCACCCCCAGGCACGAAAGAAACGTGCCTGGGGAGTCACTCACTTATGACTATTGCCCGCGAAGTCTGGTGGCACAAACTGGATTTCAACACGACTCATCAAATGCCGTCGTTCATGCCGCTTTTGATAATTTTCGGACCAGCCTGGTGAAATATCCGGGCTAGCAGCCTGTCGGACTTCTCATCAATTTTGCCTGCAACCTCGCATTTGCCGGACAAATTTGATCGTGTTTTCATAAAACGGATTTTCAGGTTTCCATCAAATAGCTTTTTAGACGCTCATAAATGGTTGTTGCCATCGTCCATCATACCGTTGCTGCGCTAAGCTATCCCGCCAATACAAACATTCGCTTCAAGTTCCACGCCATCGCCACCAGATTCAACTCGCCTTTGATGTTTTCCAGTCCACGTAGTGAGAATTGGCGGAATCCCAATATCGCCTTGATGATGCCTATCACCGGCTCCACCGTGCATTTGCGTTGCGCATAGAGTACCCGTCCCGCCATCGTCAATAGCCAATGACGCATCTTCTCCACCTC
>JBDSSX010000252.1:0-5378 GCA_039928555.1 Nitrosospira sp.
TTCTCCGACAGCGCTTTGTAACGCCTCTTTTTGTAGCGCGTTGAGCGGCGTGGTATGCATGGGTCTACGCTGTACCGAGCGGAGCTTGACGTGGGGAAGCAAGGGGTCAGGCGGTAATTGGCTGTCAGGAATCAGTTCCAAAAAATACTCGGGATGCGTATCGGACGATTCGGGGCGGCGCCTGAATTCTGCCCGCATGCCATGCGCACTGGCGGCGATGGCGAGCGTTTCCAGCAGCGCACCCAGTGCGATCTGGCTGGGGTGGCCGTCCAGGTCATAGACGCAATGGTCGCGGGTATCGAACGCGTGGACGACTACATGACGTTCGTCGACGATTTCAAATCGCCAAGGCTGAGTGTTGTCCCCGCTGGGTGCCCACCGGGCAAGTTCGAGAATATCCGCGATGGACTGGGGAATTGGGTGCATTTATAGTCCCAGTTTGCGTTTGGCTAAAGCGATGGCAAGACGCTGCAAGGGGTGGCGGTTACCGCCCGGCCGCCAGGTCAATACCAGCTTATTGCGGTAGGCATCGAAATGGTAGCCCTTGGGTGCCGTCCGGACCGGGCCGCGGCCCAGGAGGATTTTCAGGGCTTCCGTTGCCGCTACGCCCGCACAGAGCTGGCAGGCCATGATGGTCGATGGCCCCTTGCGATTGGCGAGATCGACCGTCGACGGGTCGGCCAGATAGCCCATTTGCAGGCGAGCAGGCGCAAGCCCCATGAGGAAACGCAAAGGCTTTTCCGCCTCAGGGCCATCGTCCAGACAAAAGTAATCATTAAAACTCATACCGCCCGGCAGAAAATTTAGCACCGCCGCACCCATGCCCAGCGGGGCGGCGGTAACGGCGGGGATGCCTTTCGCCGCACAGGCGGCAAAGACCTGTTGACGAGCCTGGAAAGCGAAAAAATCCAGGCCATCAACATAAATGTCCACGCCTTCCAGAAATTCATCCAGATTGCCGGCGGTTACACCGGCCGCAAATCCCTGGATTTCAAGCTCAGGATTGATGTCCTGAGCCTGTCGGATCATAACCTCAAGCTTGCTTTGCCCCAGATTGCTGACAGTCGCACCTGCCTGGCGATTGCAGTTGGCCAGATCGAAGGTATCGAAATCGGCCAAATGGAATTTTCCTATGCCCAGTCGGCAAAGTGTCAGCAGATGGACACCCCCCACACCGCCCAGGCCGGCGATGGCCACCCGTTTGTGGCGCAGTTGAGCCTGCTCCTGCCGGGTTAACCAGCCAATATTTCTGGAAAAGGCTTCATCATAATTAAAGGATTGCATACGATTGAACCTGGAACCCCATCACGGCATCATTTCCCCTTTAGCAAGAAATATTTGCCACCCGGATGCCGGGTGCGACAATAATCAAGCATGGTAAGTATATCCGTATGAGGGAATTATCATGCAGCGGAATGCGCCTCGCTTATTTACGCCCTACACCCTACCGCATCTTATGCACCGTACATCCTACGTGCCCTGTCCGCCTGCCGGAATTAGGTGAAACGATCTTTGTACGGGAATATACGCTCCCCCGGATGATGGGTCAACGGAGGTATACGAGGCGATGTATACGACTTACCAGATGCGCTCAGAACGAAAAGCGCATCTCGGTATATACACGATCATTATTATTGAAACGGCCAAACAAGCCATTGGGCTCTCCGCCGAAAACGTCCGCACCAAGTGCCCAACGCCAGTTCTTTTCGAAATTCCAGGACAGCCTCGGCCGGAACATCCAGTCGCTACGATTCAGACTGTGGATCAGCAAGGCTTGTGCTTCTATATTCCGCCAGAGCTTGCCATTGAGCAGAATGCTGGCTCCGCTCTCCCTCTTATCCGGAATGAGGTCGGGATCATGCCCGAAATAGGCGCGCTGAAAGAATTGCAGATTCAAGCGGGTTTCGGCCGGTAAGCTGAAATCAAGGCCGAGGACATAATCAAGGGTATTCTGCCTGACCAGGCCATCTATCGCGGCAGGGTTTGCGACGTTAAACTTGCGCCCGTCCGTATAAACCAGCTCGCCCTTTAGCACAACTGAGCCAAAATCTTTCGCAAAAGTTGCACCAACCTGATCGATCTTATCGTGGCGCGCCTGGAAGACAAGGGGCTCGGTGGGCCCGCTGACACGATAAAACGTGGGAGACG
Source organism: Nitrosospira sp. (assembly GCA_039928555.1). Classification (GTDB taxonomy): domain Bacteria; phylum Pseudomonadota; class Gammaproteobacteria; order Burkholderiales; family Nitrosomonadaceae; genus Nitrosospira. The sequence goes on from JBDSSX010000252.1 coordinate 2,149, forward strand.
CATCAAGGCTGTGATAGTAGAACCCCGACATATCCCAGCCGTTTTTCAGATACGACAAACGAAGCCCGTAATTCGAGTTGCCAACGTTACGCCCGGAGCGATCTTCGGCAAGGTAGTTGGCTGTTTCTCGCAGCGGGCCGGGGTAATAATCGGCGCCCGGTTTGCCGATCTGGTCAAGAGTCGCTACCGGAATCCACAATACCTCGGCATGTATATTATTCTTCGTATACTCCGCGCGCATCGCCCATTGCGGGATACGCATGATATCGAACGACGGGAGGATAAATTCGCGCATATCCCTGGCTGACACAACATCGGCGAAAAACAGCCCGACCATTTCACCCCATATGACGTGTTGACGGCCAAGGCGGAAGTCGAAATTGCCGGCGGAAATGTCCAGATAATTCTCGCGCAGAAAGAAATCGTAGCGTTGATTCTGGCGAACCGCCGGAGGATAAAAATTGGAGACATCATAGGCGGCGTCGTAATCGAAGCGACCGCTGATTTTCCATTTCATGTATTCGTTGAATTGTCCGGTACGGGATAGCTCAGTTCGCAGCTTCGCTTTGGAGAAATGCTCCGGACTACTATAGTTATCCGCGATTTCCAGTTGAGAGAACCCCCTCCAGCCAGTCGCCAGTTTCTTCCAGGCAGGCACGTGGGGTAATTTCTCCTTTGCTGGTTCAGCATCACCGAATAATGACTCGCGCGAATTTGCATCGCTTTGACTTTGTTCTTTATCCTGTGCGACTACATTATGTTCCTTATCTCTGATTATCAACGGGATTGAGGGTAAGGACAGAGAGAAAGACAGCGGCATGAGTAAGGGCTCACCGTTAATCTCATCACGCACAACAACACTGCTTGCACCAGGAGCAACAGTGGACTTGACCGGCTGGCGAGCTGAGAGCGAAGATAGGGATAAAGACAAGGACAAGAACAAAGGCTCCCCATCAGTCTTATCCGTCAGCGAATTAGATGATGATCTTGAATCGGTTGGAGAATTGGGGATCGCGGAATTGGATGCTGCCGCTTCAGCAAAGCAACGCAGCGGCAAGGCGATCAGTGCCGCAATGAATACAGAATATCCAAATTTACGTGCGCGTACCATCCGCCCCGCTTTAATCCGCACCCTCGACCGAGGCATTATCGCCCGCAAAACGGCGCTCAATCATCATAGTCAATTTCTCGATCCGATCACCTTCGATACGCACCAGCCGTTTCGCCATCGACATAACACACCAGTCATAGATGGAAAAAATAAAGATCGTCTTGAAACTGCCGTTAATATCCTTTATCAATTGCAGAATGCCTTCGCCGGTCTTATGAGCAAAATTAGCAGTCGGTTCGTTCGTCAAAATAATTTTCGGTTGCGTCGCTAGCGCGCGTGCAATCGGCCGGCGCTGCCGCTGGCCGCCGCTAAGCCGGTTCGATCGATGGCTGACAACCTTGGACAGGACCATAATGGCAAGGCATCCCGCTGATGGATATTTCTCAAGTGACAGGATATCCATGCAGCCGATCGGAGTGAGAAGAATGGATTTGACCACTAATAGATGGGTCGGCTATCTCAAGGAGTGCGCCGTCCTGAATATTCACGTGACACCCTTACGTGGCTGGACTTGCGGTTCACCAAAGGTGTAGTCTTCGAAAGCTTACTCAAGTCAAAAAAGTCTCATGGAAACAATCCTAAAATGTGCAACCTCAAGGTAACCGGCATCCACAATGAGGAACTATGATGCAGAAAAAATCTTTGCAGTATCTATTAACGGCAATTTCCATTTTTGTCACTATGGCATCCGCAGCGTCCCCCGAGTCTACCGATGCGGAGTTAGCTCAAAGCATTCTGGAAAGGGCTGATCAGATACGCTTCCCGCGCGAGAGCTTTCAGGTCGACGTCAACATCAATACCACCGCACCTGACCAGGCAGCGGAAATGCGTAAATACCGGGTTCTATCGAAAGGTAATGAAAACAGCGTAGTGATGACCACCGAGCCAGCTTCTGAACGTGGCCAAATTATACTGATGAAAGGACGCGATCTGTGGGTATTCATGCCAGATATCTCGCAACCGGTGCGCTTATCATTATCCCAACGGTTGACCGGCCAAGTGGCAAATGGCGATTTGGCGCGCGCAAACTTTGCTGGCGACTACAATGCGACGATCCTGCGCACCGATACCATTGATGGCGACAAATATTACGTGTTGGAACTCACTGGCGTCGACCGGGGTGTTACATATCATAAAGTCTTATACTGGGTACGGCAATCAAATTTCTGGCCGTACCGCGCCGAGTTCTACTCGCTGTCCAACCGACTGCTCAAAACCGCCCGCTACGAAGATTTCAAGATGCTGCTCGGCAAGCAGCGGCCGACCCGCCTTGTCATGGAAGATGCATTACGCAAGGGCGAGGAATCCGTGCTCGAATATTCAGAAATGAAGCTGCGGGATCTGCCAGACAAGACCTTTACCAAAGATTATCTGAAAAAACTTGAATAGACCACTGGAACATCGCAAGCTACAGTTGCCGAGGAGATCAAATTGGCTTCATCCGATACACGCAACCTGGGTAATACTTTCAAGCAGTACTTTGAAATCGTACCGGCGTTTTCCAATACGCTAAAGGAGGAGGTCTATCGAATACGGCATCAGGTTTATTGTGAAGACCTGGAATTTGAACCGGTACGATCTGACAGGCGCGAAACCGATGAGCATGATCCTAACTCACTCCATCTCCTGATGCGTAGCGTAAAGACAAACGAGTTTGTCGGCTGCACCCGCATTGTCCGGCCCCGCCCCGAGGACCCAAACTACCAATTACCCATCGAAAAAACTTGCGCTACCGTGCTGGATAGATCCATCATCGATCCAGCGATCTTACCCCGCCATAGTATCGCGGAGGTATCACGCTTGGCCGTCACCGCCGGCTATCGCAGGCGCAAAGGTGAGGCAAATGACGCGGCGAGCATCTCGGGTGAAGATTTTGACACATCGAAGCAGCCACGCTTTCCATTTATCCCGATTGGCCTATATCTTGCCACCACTGAACTGGCCCGGCTGAATGGAATCGACACTGTGTTCGTTCTGACGGAGGAACGGCTGGCGAGCCATTTCGGCAAACTTGGATTCAACCTTCAGTACATCGGCAGCCCAGTTGAGCATCATGGTAAACGCATCCCCTCAATGATGAGTGTCAGCGCCACCATTCGCAACATGCGAACCAATTTGC
>JBDSSX010000253.1:0-7496 GCA_039928555.1 Nitrosospira sp.
AATTTGAAAAATAGTATGACTACCGTATCTGTAATCCATGCCGCTCCTCCACCTCATGCAACATATTATCGCAGCTAAAGCTGACCGGCTAAAGCCGGTGGTTTAAACCTTGGGGTGGAAAATTAAATTGTTTAGGGCCGACTATTTATTTAATTTGGTGTAATTCCCTGCAAAGATTTGTTGTAGCAAAAGAGTTCCCTTTTGCTACAAATTTATGGAAGCCACGAGATCGTCCGGCAGGGCATCTAATTAACATGCGGGCCCTTACACATAGGGTTTGCGGACGCTGAATACTGGCTTAAATGCTTCTCGAATACGTTCAGTAGAGCGTTTGAATGGATTTCATTCTTATATTGACGAATTCTCTGAAAACGCCTGTTTGGTATTCGAAAACGGCTTCAGCAAATCCGGTTTTGGCTTTAGGATGCGAGAAGAAAATTTCCAGCAGCATCTCATTGTGCGTGTAAACCCCTTCAACCAGCAAAATCTTATAACCGGGATAATGCGCGGATAAGACTTTTTCCGCCTTTATTCTCAGATCGGCAGGCAGGTCGGCAAATTCCACCTTCTTTTCTTCTTCTAATACCCTGCTTTGCTCGTCATATGCAATGGAAAATTTTTTCCCGCAATTTTCATCTTTTCCCAAATGAAATGGCCCAGAGTTAGTAAGCTCTGGGCCATTTCGTTACCACATCTCAATTTACTACTACCATTCCCAATCCAGCAAAAAACACAAGAATATACGTACCCAAAAATGCTAAAAAGTCATTCATGGCGCACCTCCGGAGCTCTCATCGTTAACTGTCTTGTAATGCTTTAGCAAGCTGACTTACGTTGAACTAATATCCTCCAGAACCCGACGAAGCTGGGCCCCCGGGAGTGCCCGGTGCCGCTGAGGGGTTGGTCCCCGTTCCTAGCGGTGGCACGGCTGATCCGGAACCCGGGACACTGGATGGATTGCTTGACGGACCCTTTTTGTCGGGCATGCCTTGCCCGGAGCTTGAGTTGCCTGGTTGGCCCGTAGTGGCGCCTCCCGTACCAGGTGAAGGTTGTCCCGACATACTGCCGCCAGCTTGACCTTCGGTACTGCCTTGTCCCATGCTGCCGGCGCCCCCACCGGCGCCAGCTTGCCCAGCCCCACCTTGCGCATGAACGACTCCAACTATCGCACACATCAAACCGGCCAGTAAGATCGACCGGGTCGAATTACTTAAAGCAGATATATTTTTCATGGTGACTCCTAGATATTTAACCCAGCAAGACCGCTGTATTGAAATATTACGCTGAAGCCTAAATTATTCCGTACGATAAGCCACATAGAAAATACGGCTTATATTTACCGGTTGCTTCGTGCGGATCAATGACATGGCAATCCGGCTCTGCTTAATCGCTTTGAAGTGATATTGGGGAAATTGGGAATGAGTCCTGCGGAGGCAAAGGTGGGGTTTGGGTATCCCTTGGAAACTCGTCATCATGGACAAAACTAGAAGGGGTTAATCTGTCCGCTGAACCTATCAAAAACAGATCTGTTATTATTTTTTTTGAAAATTCAATAATCGAACTTTAATATACGACTTTAAACGTCGGACTATTCTCTGGTCGTGTCTTGCGGTAATCGTAAATACGAGTTGTGGCGATATTCGCGTGCCCCAGCCATTCCCGTACCTTGGCAATGTCCGCCTGATGATCTAGCGCATTGGTCGCTGCAGTCGCCCCGGAGGGCATGTGCTCCGATCTTAAATCCTAGCGCTGTAGAATATACATACGTACCAGTTTGTAAATCATATGATGAGCCGAGTCCTCTTTAAGCTAATTTTACATTTTTGGCGGCATGGGCAATATTAGCCAATATGGCAAATCATGTACGGCAGAGCATCGGATGGAGGAATAGATCAAAATCGTGAAACAATGGGCAGACGAATTTGTATTTCTAAATGGAAGTTGGCCGACTGGAATAAGTAGGTTCAATTTTGAGCACGAAAGAAGTAAAAAACACTACTGCAGATAATGGGTCTTTTTTGAAAAAACTAGGCCCCGGACTCATCACCGGCGCAGCAGATGATGATCCAAGCGGTATCGCCACCTATTCGCAGGTGGGGGCCGGATTTGGCTATTCCATGCTGTGGACGACATTCCTCACTTTTCCACTTATGGTAGGTATTCAGATTGTTAGTGCGCGCATCGGGCGAGTCACGGGCAAGGGTCTTGCCGCCAATATTCGTCAGCGTTACCCCGCATGGGGTTCTGCATAGCCTTATCTGTTTGCTTCTGGTTGCAAATACCATCAACATCGCAGCCGATATCGGCGCAATGGCTGCCGCGCTTAAACTTCTTATCGGGGGATCCTTACACTGGTATGCAATCATGTTTGGTCTCGTCTCATTGGTGCTGCAGATTTTCATCCCTTTTTCCGCGATATGCGCCGCTCTTGAAACTGCTGACGCTATCGCTTTTTGCCTATGTGGCCACGGTGTTCGTCGTACAAGTACCTTGGAGCGAAGTGTTTCAGCGCACCATTATGCCCTCCCTATCATTTAATGCTGATTACATCGTGGCCGTTGTCGCGGTATTGGGGACCACCATCAGCCCGTATCTTTTCTTCTGGCAAGCCTCTCAGGAAGTAGAGGAACAGCGGGCCGCTGACGGCGAAGAACCACTTAAGGACGCGCCGGAGCAGGCTCAGGCCCACTTGCAGCGTATCAAGATCGATACCTACATCGGCATGGGATTTTCCAATCTGATTGCTTTTTTCATTATGCTGACGGCAACGGTAACCTTGCACCTGCATGGCATCACGGACATTCAAACCTCGGCCCAGGCTGCTGAAGCGCTGCGTCCCATAGCGGGTGAATATGCTTTTCTGCTGTTCTCGGCAGGTATCGTAGGTACTGGATTGCTCGCCGTGCCGGTTCTCGCAGGCTCGGCTGCCTATGCCGTGGCAGAATCTTTCAAGTGGCGCATTGGCTTGGGCCGTGAGCTCCTGGAGGCCCGGGGCTTCTATTTGATCCTGACTATTGCAACTCTCCTGGGGGTGACGCTTAACTTCACCTCTATCGATCCTATCAAGGCACTATTCTGGAGCGCCGTCATCAATGGCGTTATTGCCGTGCCAATCATGGCGGTAATGATGCTGATGGCAGCGAGAGCGGATGTAATGGGCCAATTTGTCGTCACTCCCCGCCTTCGAATGCTTGGCTGGCTGGCGACGGCTGTGATGGCGCTTGCGGTACTTGCCATGGGAATAACTTCGTTACTATGACCGGGTGGACCTGGCGGGGCATAAGGGGGCAAGAGAAAAATGGGAACAGACCACTGAAAACCCAGCCTGTTGTGGTTGCCACGCTTGAGCGCGAGATCGAGGATTTCGTCGATCAGTTTCAACAAATCACTTAACGGGTTTTTATATTCCCTTTTTCTCCTAAAATCGCGACTTCAAACTCTTCAGCTGGCACCGGTTGCATGTTCTGCCGGCACGCTGTAGCGGTTACGGTCATAGCTCACCAGGCAAGTGGAAGATGCCCGGTTGGTTTACTCGAAATAGCCGTCAAAGGGGGTGGCAACAGGTCGAAGGCAAGGTTGTTCTTCGGCAAGCACCTCTGCAATGGGGTCCCCTTGTTTTCAGTGCAATAACGCACGGTAGGATTAACCGTTATTTCCTGGGGCATCGGGCGGTAAGTTCTGGTAACTTCAGTATTTCCTGTTCGCCAGAGCAAAGGCGACGTTTTCGGCGTTGCGGACATCATCAATAACCCCGTTTGACGATCTTCCGGATCGCCGTCGGCAACAACTGTTCGGCATACTCCTCGATCGGAAAGCGAAAGATGCCGCGCAGGTTGGGGCCTTCGATATGCGTTGGTGCGATGCGCCCGATCAAGGCGCTTGGCACGTTCTCGCTTCCCAAAATCCGCTGCATCTGCACCGTGTTCCAGGCCATGACGATGTTGGCAAGGAGACTGAGCGCATCGGCCACCGCCTGCATCTCCTCCTCGCGCTTGGCCTGATGGGCGGCGACGCGGCCGATGTAGATCGCGCGCTTGAGAGTATTGGTGGCTTCACCCCGGTTCAAGACGCGCAAGCGTTTCCGCCGAAAGACGGGATTCACAAAATAGTCGCATAAGAAGATGGTGCGCAGAAGTCGACCGCCCTGGACGCCGGCATCATACAGAGAATCGCCGCGCGCGGCCGCGCCGAAGTGGCGGAGCACATTCACCGGACTGCTGAAACCGCTCTCCACTGAGGCCGCGAGATGAACGAACTCATCCCAGCGTAATGCGGTGTCGGTGAGGTCGAGGGTGGCGCGACAGATCGGTTTCAGAATCTCGGGAATCTCGCTGCCGCGAGGAAGATAGAGGTGACGATCGGACAGCGCTTTGATGCGGGGACATAAATCGACCCCGACAGTGCGACCGTGCCACATGGCAAAATCGGTCCACCCGTGGGTATCGGTGGCCAGGCGTGATACCTCGAAATCCTCTTCCCGTATCGCGCCTTCGATGGCAGCACCGGCTTGGCGTTCGTTGATCACGATAGGCTGGGCATAGAAGATCCCCCAGCGGTCTCGCACATGAGAATACACGCCGATACCGGGCTGCTGTCGCCTCGGATCGATGCGCGCCTGCCACACGCGCTTACTGGTATCCAAGCTCATCATGTCGGAAGACGCGAGATCCGAGCGACCCCAGGCCTGGGTAATCGGATGGCGATGCATGAAGGTCAATACCGCGCGTGAGGCCTCGCGCAGCCGGTGCTCGTCGGACGCCCAGCGCATGGCCTGGCGCACGCCCTCTGCGGTAAGTCCCGGGATCATGCGCGCGGTCTCCGCCGCCGACATCGCCGTGCCGTGCGCGAGGATGCCGACATAGGCCATGAGGAGTTCTTGGTGCGAGCGCGGCTCGCGTCCGAGCATGATCCAACTGAAGCGGACTTCGGCGTCGATACTGAGAATCAGATCCGGCAACTGCGCCTCTCCGATGCGTTGATCGAGCATCGTGCGCAGTTCGGTGACTTTTGGATCCTCTTCTTCGGCCTCCAGCCGTGGAAGATGCAGTTCATCGTCGACCGTGAGCAATCCTTCTTGGGCGGCCCGCGCCACGGCCGCGATCCCGCTCTTCGCGCGTTCGATCATGGGATCGAGAAACGCCTTGGCATCGAGCGGCAGGCCGAGCCGACCGTAGTGCGCGCGATGCTCATTTTCCCAGCGCTTTTCCGGGATAAAGAGCCTCTCCCGGTCCCGGAAGGCGAGGCTGTGTTCGATCCACACGCTGCCGTTTCGAAGCGCGCGGTGCACTCCCGAGAGGGTCGCTACCTCCAACGCCTTGAAGGCACGCTCGCGGTTATCGTCTTTCACCGCGGCATCCCACACCGATCCGAATTCGAGCGAAATGTCAGCCGGCAGCTGTCGTTGATTCTGTGCATATAGTCCTTGGAGCAACGTCATCCCCGCCATGACGGGATGATTGTCCGTCGCCGCCCAGGGTAAATCGGTCAGCGCCTTTAAGAGCGCGCGTACCGGCGTGACTTCATCGATCAACTTCGCGCGGATCAACTGGGCGTGCGTGGGAGGCTTGCGTTCTTGATGATCCTTGATGAACGTCTGTAGCCGTTGGCGTATATCGACATCGGGTACGGCCATGTCACTCACCAAGGTGCCCAGCGAGGCCAAGAGTTCCCGATACAAATCCATCCAGTGGATTTGCACCTTTACCGCATCGGCGGCGGCACGTCGCCAGAGATCAGAAACACGTCGGCGCACCATCCACAGCAACCGGTCGGTATTGAGGAGCAGGCAATAGCGCAGAAAGTAGGCGACTTCCACGCTGCGCGCAGGCTTCCGCATGCGAGCGCCGACGGACGGTGAGCGATTCGCTAGGCGCTTCGCGTAGCGACGCAGCAGCGCTTCGGGCACCTCCTGCAAATGGCAGTGGACGTCGAGCTCATAGAGTTTGCCGATGCGCCCAAACATCTCGCCGATCTGGCGCGTGGAGTGCTTGGCCGGGGCCGCCCACAGCCAGCTCTGCAGGGTGAGTTCGGATTCGTGGGTAAGGATAGTTTCCTTGTGCCAGCGCCTGCGTAAGGGTTCATCGATGGCGGCACGCACCTGTATTGAGAGTTCGGTCTCGAATTGATGCAGGGCCTCAGCGATCATCGACCTCAGTTGTCGCTCGTGCACGATGATCAATTGATGTTCGTACATCCATTGCCGGGCAAAGCGCAATAGTCGGTTGCGATCGCCGGTGCGTGCGAGTTCTTCGCGGATGGCGCGCAGCAAGGCGAGCCGTTCATGCTCGCTGGCCCAGCGAAAGCCAAGCGCTTTGCAAGCGATCTGGTGGTGTTCGCGCAAGGTCTGGGCGCGCCGGTAGAGGGCGCGAAGTGAGGCGAGCTCCGGTGGGGTAATTGAAAGCTGCGCACCCAAATGCCGCCACAGCGCCGGCGGCACAACTCGCAGCGCATCGAGCAGCCGACCGCTCATACGCAGGAAACCGATCTGCAGTGCCAGCCCCAATTGCAGCGCCGGACGCCGGCGTGCCGCGATTGTTGCGCGCTCGGCCTCGCTGAAGGTGAAAAATGCCTCGATTTCGAAAGCGGAGAGCTCCCGCGGGAGCTGCTTCAGACCAAGAAATATCGTTTGCCAGTTCTCCATACCCCTCCCACAAAAAGGCGGGTAGGATAACCGCTCCCAAGGGGGATCAGAAATCGCTTGAACTATCGGGGCTTAAAATCGCAAGACACCGGATTTACTGATCAATGCTACCGTGCGTTATTGCACTGAAAACAAGGGGACCCCAACTATCCACCCCAAAAACCTGCATTAACTGCCAATGAACCTGCATTCAGCCGGGCCGACCTGCATTTGATCTTCGCGAACCGGGAATAGGTGCGACTGACGTGTCCCTCATTTTAGATCGGCAATCCCGCCGCCAATATTCTGTCGCGCGACTCTGCCGCGCGAGCGGGGTCAAGCTGGTTGCTGCTATCGGCAATCTCAAGGCATTTCTGCTGGGAAACTATCACGGCGTCTCCTCCAGGTTTCTGCAAGAGTATCTCAATGAGTTCTGTTACCGCTTCAACCGGCGAGAATGGGAAGCACAGTTGCCATTGCGCCTCCTCAACGCCTGCCTGACGCATACTCAGATAAAACCGAAAATGGTTTAGTGGCATAAAACATTTTGTAAAATGCTGAGCAGAATTGCATCATTGTTCTATAAATAAACTTTGGGGCAGATTGGTCATGCGTTGCTGGCTTAGAACCCCATAAGAATCAAAAAAAGAAAGACGGCAACGCAAGCAGACTCGATTAAGGTATGTAAAACAAAGCTAGAAGGTTTTCCTACGAACGACCCAATGCAGAGAGAGGCGATTATGAATATTACCCCTCCGAACCGGGCGCGGCTTCATGTAAACGCAGAAATAGACATTGCCGAATTCTCTTCCTCTCGCCTGCCACTCGTCGTACGAACGGTAGCAGATGTAGAAATTTTGCAAATTAATTCCCGCGC
>JBDSSX010000254.1:0-8392 GCA_039928555.1 Nitrosospira sp.
GGGGAAGAATATTCGCGTTCTCAATTACGACATTATCGACCTTCTGAATATTGATGAGACTGTTATTGATACCATCGTAGCCAGGGAACAGGCGGAACTGGAAAGGCGCAACAGGCTTTACCGTCAAGGCAAACCGCCGCCCGCTATCGAGGGGAAAACAATCATTATTATCGATGATGGTCTGGCTACGGGTGCCACCATGCGTGTTGCGATTTCGTCTCTCCGCCAGGCGGGCGCCGCACGGATCATCGCGGCTGTGCCGGTCGGTGCGGCATCCACCTGTGACAAAATCGAGGAAGAAGCGGATGAGCTTATATGCCTGCACACGCCAGAGCCTTTTTACGGTGTCGGACAATGGTATAACGATTTTTCCCAGACTTCGGATGATGAAGTGCGGGCACTTTTGAATAACGCTGCCACAAACCCTGGAAAAACCATGTATTTGTAAAATTCTCCGCTGAAATTGGCTTTTCCTTTGGGTGGAATAGTATGTCTGGTCTCAATTTTGATCATAAATTGATTGCTGCGCTGGAAAGACAGACTCAATCCCTGCCGGGTTTCGAGAGTGGCTATGGCCCGATAATACGGGCCGTTCGAGGGGATACTTCAGGAAACACCAAGGGGAAAATGTTCGTCCTGATTGGTGAGGCCACTCATGGCACGGCGGAATTTTACCGGATTCGCGCTGAAATCACCCGGCGCCTCATCCTGGAGGAAGGTTTTGACGCTATTGCCGTTGAAGCCGACTGGCCGGATGCTTGCCGGGTTAACCGCTATGTATCGGGCCAGTCGGAGCAGTTGGGGGATATGGAAACGGATGCGGCTTTGTCGGACTTCGAACGATTCCCCACCTGGATGTGGCGTAATACCGAGGTTCAGGCGTTTGTCAAATGGCTGCATGATTACAGCGGAGCAAGCAGGCATTGCAAGGACCGGACGGGCCGGATGGTATCTTGGTTACGCGCCTGTGATCGGTGACAGTTTTGTGGTAGCGACTTTTAACCAGCGCCTGGACAGCTCGACTTTTTCATCCGTTAGCCGCACGGATTCGGCTCGGGCGTGAACTTCGACGTGATTTACCATGAGCATGATGTGACCTTGGCTGTAGTGTCTGAACCCGAGAGCTGGGCTATGCTGCCCGCAGGTCTGGGCCTGATGGGCACCATGGCTCGCCAGCGCCGCACGTAATATTGGGTTGCCTCTGATCCATCCGGTAGTTAACCTGTTTTTGCTACCCACCTGCCCATATCGGTCTGCCAATCATTTCGTCAGCGGCCGATGTTTGGGGGGCACGATAACGATGTGTCATTTATTCGGTCTTCGCACACCTCACCGCTTCGGCAACCTTGCGCACGCTCATGCCTGCTTCCAAAATGCGGCCGTCTCCTCAAAATGGTGTATCAGTTTTCAATCGCTGCACTATGCCAGTTTAAGTACGTTGCACGATGGAGGAGACCTCGTTTAGGCCGATTCCAACTCGACATGCACGCGCCGGCCGAGGTCCATAGCAACGTTCACCACACTTAAATGTTGAACTATTCTCCGGCCGCGTCTTACGGTGATCGTAAATCCGAGTTGTGGCGATATTCGCGTGCAACCAGTCATTCCTGTACATTGGCCCGCATTGATGGCAGTTCGACAACTCTTATTCAGAAGTTCCTAAGGGTTTCCCTTAGAATAAAATCAGGGTTTCCCCAATATACTCATACTGTTGACCGAATTAGGATGTAGCCACTTTCACTCCATTTGGGGGCTATCATGAAAACAGAATTCGGAAAACTTTTTGCAGCGTTATCGGTGGTCGGCTTCCTGGCTTCGGTAAGCCCATCCGTGATGGCCACCGAAAATCCCGCTATTCTTGCAGCGGCGCAGAAGGCTGTGACCAGCAACGATCACATCGCGGTGGCAAAATCCCTTGAAGACGAAGCCAAGCAGATGCAGGTAAAAGTACAGGAACAAAAAGAGTTGCTTGAGCAGTATGAGGACAAAGTCTATCTCTATGGCAGGCGGGCACAGGATCTGCAATCGCATACCAGTGCGTTAGTGCGCGAGTATGAGCAGATCGTGAATGACGACATAAGGGAAGCCGCCGCCCATCGGCAAATAGCCTCAAGACTCGACAAAAACCATGCCGCATCCGGTGCTCAAACGCTTAGCGCTGTGAGTGGCTCTCATCGGAACAGCGCCACGCTGCAATAGCATTCGCATATCCTGGGAAGAACACACAGGGCAAGGCCGGGTTAGTTGTGCTAATCCGGCCTTGTCTTTTTCATCCTGATTGTTTTTTCCCATCCCCTCGGAAGATAGAATAACCTGGTTACAAGCTCAGGTTAATTCCCGCTGCCATAGCTCGCAGCTTTTGTTATTTTGGAACCGCTTCGTGTAATCGGCGAGATTCAAACGATCTTTCGCAAGGTCAATTTCGTCAGTAATTTGGTATTCCATTCAGATTCCACCCGGCAACATCTGTTCAATAGCCTTGATCCTAAATCCGGCAGTTGACCGCTCGCTTTTTAGCTTAACGCTATTATCCACAAAGGCTGTTTGCATTACTTGACCTTCACCTTTTTGATGAGTTCGCTACAGGGCGGATTTAGGTTGATCTGATCCAGCACGCCGCTTAAACCCTTGCTCCACTTTACGCGGCACTCTGTCCATCTGGTGAGGATATCGGATAACGGGTAGACTCCAGACGAAATCACCGGCCAGAGTACTGCCGGAGCGCCGCACCGTATCCGCCTCCATAAAGCCGGGCAGCGTGATATCCCCGTGCGTCGCGCGAAGCGGGATCAGCACGGTCAGCCTTGCGATGGCACTTATGCGTCGCTTCAAGATAGACCCGTTTATCATGCTTACCTCATGTCGATACCCCTCCGCTTAGTTCGGTTACCAACAATTTGAGGCAACGTGTCCTCGTGATGTATGCCTTTGGTTACTTTTTTATAAGGTAATTCGAGTAAACATCCAAGCTTTACTTTTCTGATTTCTTTGCTACAAATTAAGAGTGAGATACACCCATAGATAGATAGACGGAAGTATGGATACTGTGCCGGGGAGATTTATCGCGCGCGCATAGCTTTAACCGATTTGCCATTGATTTGCGACCATGATGGGAGAAAAAAATGAATAGACTAACCTATGCTTTCCTGATCGGAGCGTTCGTGTTCAACAACGCGTCCGCCTTTGCCGAGGACCTTGCGGATACTGTTGCGGAACGTGCCGTGAATATCACCCTCACCAATGACGGGGGAGGTTTCGATAACGCCGCCTTGCGGTCAGTGCGTAGGCTGGTAGGGCAGGCAATTGCGACTAATACGGTCGATACATTTGCTGTTTATAGCCCCAGAGCGGGTGGGCCAATCTCGATCGAAGGCGGTTTGTCCGCATGCGCGGAAGCAGCTTTTAACGTAACGCCAAAGAAATTTAACGCTTTCGTCAGGCAATTGCGTTCCGTTCATCCCAAGACAGGAACCTTCCTCAACGTGGAATTAACCTCGCAATGTAAGCCCGTTGGTTCGGGCGGTCCCGGTGGGCCGCTAACTTGTGGAGGAATAGCCGGAGAAACCTGTCCTGACGCACAACAGTACTGTGATTTCGGTACCGGCCGATGCAAGATGCCGGACGCGCAAGGCATGTGCAAGACCAGACCCACGATTTGCACCAGGGAATTCAGGCCCGTATGCGGTTGCGACGGCAAGACGTATGGAAATGCATGCACGGCGGCAAGTACCGGAGTATCCATTGAACACGAGGGCGAATGCAAGAAAATGGAACCGCAAGTATGCGGTGGGATTGCGGGGATTCAATGTGCCGATGGCAGAACTTGCGTGGATGACCCCGCTGACGATTGCGACCCCAAACAGGGTGGGGCGGATTGTCCGGGGATCTGCAAAGGCAAGTAGATCGCGCCCCGTATGTGCACTCGTTCCACACGATCCATCGCTAATGTTCGGAAGCGTACAGAGAACGTCACAAGGAATTGTTAATAATTGGCAGGTTCTGCCGTTAGGTCAGGTATGCAGTTAAATGGCGACACGCTATCTGCATAGCCCTTCAATTCATTTAAAGGCCATATTTTGTCAAGCAAACCATTAAGCAATCCCGATGTGGGAAGCAAGAAAAGAAAGAGAAACAAGAGAAATGAAAGCGAATCTGCTGAACAATCCAGAAAATCCATACCAAGCGCGTCAATGACCGGGGAAGCCCGCCGATTAGTTGAGCACGACGTAAGGGAGCGGAGAAATGGTTATCAGATGATTTCCACCGCCTCTTATTACCAGACTGAACGACGTAGTGGCCATGTGCACAACTGGAGGGAGGCCAAAACGGAAGTGGATGGTGCGTCCGGAATAGATGAGGCGCCATATTACGTGGGAGACTCTGACCGCTAGTTCTTTCGTGATCGGATCAGAATGCGGCAGTCGAAGAAATTTTATTACTTGATAAAGGGGAAATGTCATGGCCAATATCATTCGGCGTTCCCTGTGATTCCTGCTATGGCAGCGAAATAATCGACTGATTGGCCGCGTGTGGAACGTATATTTTTTATCGCAGGAGTCTCGCCATGGGCACAGTAGGCAAGTTACCCGGCTTCCACCAGATTTCTCGTGATGACGGCCTCTTTCAGGAGCGCGTGCATGATACCTATAAAGCGAGACGCAAGCTGCCGGAGCCTACCGTCTGTCCTCAGTGCGGCGCGGTATTTCACGAAGGGCGCTGGCAATGGGGAAAAGCCACCGCCGATGCGCACCGGGAAACCTGTCCCGCCTGTCATCGCACGCACGATCATTTTCCCGCCGGGTTTCTAACCTTGCAAGGGGCATTCTTTCTCGCTCATCGCGAGGAAGTCATGCATCTTGTGCATAATGTGGAAAAACGCGAGCGGGCCGAACATCCGCTTAAGCGGATCATGGCAATCGAAGAAAAAAATGAGGCGACGCTGGTAACGACGACTGACATCCATCTTGGCCGTGGCATTGGCGAAGCGTTACACCATGCCTATCAAGGCGATCTGGCGTTTCACTATAACCCGCAGGAGTATCTGTTACGCGTAAGCTGGACGCGCTAAATATAGCGGTAGCGGGCTGACCGGGCCTGAATCGATTTGCGGCCATATTCCCGGTTTCGCAGGTTATTCTGACGGGCGTCAGGCACATGCCATCTGGCATGAGATATTTAACCATATTGGAGGGTATCATGCCTGTCGCCGAAATTTGTAACCGGGATGTTGTTATCTTGAAACGTGACGATACTATTCTGGAAGCGGCCAGGTTCATGCGGCAGCATCATGTCGGCGATGTCCTGGTCGTCGAGGAGCGAGGAGGCGTTCGGATTCCGGTCGGGATTGTCACCGACCGTGATCTCGTGGTGGAGATCATGGCACCGGAACTCGATCAGAAGGTCATCACAGTAGGCGATATCATGATACGGGAATTGGTCACGGTGAAAGAAAGCGTTGGGGTATTCGAGGCCATTCAATACATGCGCGGCAAAACTGTAAGGCGATTGCCGATCGTGGATGAGAACGGTGGGCTGGTCGGCATTCTGACCCTCGATGACTTGCTGGAGCTGTTGTCGGAAGAATTGCTCGCAATTGCCAAGCTGGTGAAATATCAGCGCCAAAAAGAAACGAAGCATCGTCAATAGCAGGTCATGGGGTGGCGAGAAGGGAAGAATTATTCCCATATCGTAACGTATGGAAACCGGGTCCTATTTCATGTGGTGGACGTGCGTTGGCGTTGTTGCCGCCTCGCTGGGAATCGCCTCCGTCTGTATAGTGGCGGGAGCGGCTGAAACAGGATCATTCATAAGCAAGAAGGAGAAAACTATTATGCCTATGACCATTACATCATCGTCTTTCCCTCACCAGGGCGCCATTCCCGCTCGTCATACTTGCGACGGCCATGATACTTCGCCCGAACTTTTCTGGACAGAAATACCCGAGGACGCGAAAAGTCTGGTGTTAATCATGGATGATCCAGACGCGCCTGATCCGGCCGCGCCTAAAAGAACCTGGGTGCATTGGGTGCTATACAACATCCCGGCCAATACCAGCGGTTTGCCCGAGGCCATTGCGGCAAGAGACCTTCCATCAGGAACCCTGGAAGGTTTTAATGACTGGCAGCGCACCGGCTACGGTGGACCGTGCCCACCGATAGGCAGCCATCGCTATTTTCATAAGCTCTACGCGTTGGATACCGTATTGCCGGATTTGAATCAGCCTACCAAGGCAAAGCTGGAACAAGCGATGCAAGGCCATGTCATCGCTTATTCCGAACTGATCGGACGATATCAGAAGCATTGACCGTCAATTCGGTACCGTAAAGCACGTCCCATACAAGTTGCCGTAATCGCGGGCTACGGGTTGTCGTGCGTCTTGTTATTATCCCGATTAGGTCAGTAAACACACTCCACAGAGGACTTATGAGGACTCCTGGACGCGATACGTGGCAGTGTTTCATCTTCCAACATTCCTCGCTCGACTAAAACCTTCAAGTAGTTGCCTGTCCAATCCGGTGGTCCTTGGAAGACGTCTATTGGTTTGTTCCACCGTCAAGCCGCATCTTGTTTTTTGCGGCATGCCCTATGCCAAGTAGCGGCAAATGAAACGCTACGCAAAATTTATTTGATCAATCACGCTTTAGTCAGGTTGGAAGTGATGTACAAAATATGTCGAGAAACTTCACACTTCGTGGGGGCTCATATTGATAACTCGTTGACCAATCGGTATTGGAACGATTTTTGCTTTCTCTAATCTGAATATATTCAGATTTAATCCCACATAAGAAACGGGGACATTAATTCTCAAACAGGGTGTGAAATACTTAAGCGCTCGTTCTATACAACGTAACCAGCAATATCACAAACCGGAGGAAGCGGAATTCATGATGGCTCAGAAGTGTGCGGTGGCACTGTGCCTGGTACTGCTGGCGGGATGTGGCTCGCTATCATTGCCGGATGGAGTGGCACATACAAATCATGCCGTACGTATAGAAGGTGCGTATGGGCCACTTTCTGTTCAGAAAAGCGAGGCAGTCTTGACCAGGCTGAAGAACCGTAGCCCGGAAACGAACATCTATGATAGACACCTTGCACAAGTAGAGGAACTCATGGGAAGCCCGTTGATGACGGGCAACAAGATAACGCTGCTGCTGGATGGCCCTGCTACCTACAAATCAATGTATTCCGCGATACAGGGTGCGAAGAATCATATCAACATGGAAACCTACAGTATCGAAGACGACGAGGTTGGCCGCCGTTTTGCGGCTGCGTTGATCGATAAGCAAAAAAAAGGCGTGCAGGTGAATTTCATTTACGACAGCGTCGGATCGGGCGATACACCTAAAGAATTCTTCAAGTCATTGATGGACAGTGGCATCAACGTGCTGGAATTCAACCCCCTCAATCCATTGGTGCTCCGCAAGAAATGGGAAGTGGGTCGCGATCATCGCAAGCTGCTCGTGGTTGACGGCCAGATTGCCTTTGTGGGCGGCGTCAATATTAGCAGCGTGTATTCCAGCGGGTCATTCACCAGGTCAAAGCCGCGCACAAAGGGTACTCCACCATGGCGCGATACTCATTTGCGTATTGAAGGGCCCGTCGTCAGAGAATTCCAGAAATTGTTTCTGGCGACCTGGGAAAAACAGAAGGGTGAGCCGCTGGCATTGAAGTCCTTTTTTCCAAAAATAGGCAGTAGAGGTAATGAAATGGTGCGGGCCATCGGCAGTTCACCCGATGAGTCTTACAACCCGATCTACGTTACGCTGCTATCCGCCATTAACAGCGCTGAAACCTATGCATATGTTACCAGCGCCTATTTTGTGCCTGATCCAAGGTTACTCGCCGCATTGAAGGGCGCGGCCCAGCGCGATGTTGATGTGCGATTGTTGCTACCCGATAAAACCGACTCGAATATGGCTTTTTATGCATCGCACTCCTACTATGACGAACTGTTAAGTGCCGGCGTGAAGATTTACGAACGGAGGGATGCTTTGTTGCACGCCAAGACCGCGCTCATTGACGGCGTCTGGTCTACCATAGGCTCAACCAACCTTGATTGGCTCAGTTTGGAGTACAACCAGGAAATCAACGCGATTATCCTTGGGCAAGAGTTTGGTGCGCAAATGAGAGCCATGTTCGAAAAAGATATCGAATCTTCCAGGCTTATGACGCTCGAAAAGTGGCGCCAGCGTTCGATTGGCGTGCGCCTCAAAGAGCTTGGTGCGCGCTTGTGGGCCCGATGGATCTGATGTAGTGTAAATACCCATCATATAGCCGTTTCCATTGCCCGGTTATATTTTCCTTCACGAGCCAAACCGTTTAATTGGCAACGCTTAAAGAACAATTTTTGTGCCTCCGCGACATTGTTTTCCTTCCCCTCCCAGGCGGCGAG
>JBDSSX010000255.1:0-4693 GCA_039928555.1 Nitrosospira sp.
TGGTGCTGTTGAGAGGAGTCGAACCTCCGACCTACTGATTACGAATCAGTTGCTCTACCAACTGAGCTACAACAGCCTCGTGGGAAAAATTGACCTTACGATTATAGAGGTTTGGGAAACAGCGGGCAAATTAGTCACGTGCAAATTTCAATACATGAACCGCATGAAAGCAAAAGGGGAGCGGAAGTTAGTCTACTAACCCTGCCCGCAATTTGTGGATGTATTGCTCACGCGGCATCTTCAAGGAGAAGCGTATTTCTTTTCGCCTCGTAAGTAAATTTATCACCTTGCTTTATTCAGAAGACAGGGAGGAAAGCACAATGCAAGGCGTAGTGGAGCGCTAATCCCGTGTTAGAGAGGGGGAACTTCGGCTTTTTGGAAAAACCTTTTTTGGTACGCACAAGTATAGATATTTTCCCTCATTTTCGTCGATCATCTCGCAACATCTGGACATTTTTCAAAGGTTACGGCAAACTTGCAATATGAAAATCGAAATATCCAGCGCAAAAAATATTTTGGTCCTCCATGGACCTAATCTGAATCTTTTAGGGATGCGCGAGCCAGAAGTCTACGGATCTGAGACGTTAGACGAAATTAACGAGGGTTTGCTGAATTTGGGTGAGAAGGCAGGCATAAAATTAGTTGCTTTCCAAAGTAACGCCGAGGGCGAACTCGTAGATCGCATTCAGCGGGCAATCAGCGAGGAGGTTGATTTTATTATCATCAACCCGGCAGCTTATACTCATACCAGTATCGCCTTGCGTGATGCGCTTGCCGCTACGCGGTTACCGTTCATTGAAGTTCATCTTTCCAATATTTTTGCCCGCGAATCTTTTCGCAAAGAATCGTATTTTTCCGATCTGGCGCTTGGCGTTATTAGCGGTTTGGGCGCCAAAGGTTATGAGCTAGCCTTGAAATATGCTCTCACAACCCGTTAGCGCGAATTCCTCAAACCGAAATCCTTAATGTTTTTGACGGGTGTCTGTGTTCGCTGAGTGAAATTGAGAGAAGATACAAGCCATCTTCGCGAATTCATCAGCGTGACGGAATGCCGCAAGCAGTGGAACCGTATGCTAATGATGGCAGGTTTAGATAGTTGGAGATACCCAAAAATGGGCGTAGTTCCAGGAGGTCTTTATGGATCTGAGAAAACTTAAAAAACTGATTGAGCTGGTGGAAGAATCGGGCATCGGCGAGCTCGAGATTACGGAAGGTGAGGAAAAAGTTCGCATCAGCAAGTCTGCATCCTCCACACAGACTTATGTAACCGCGTCACCGGTCATGCAGCCGCTCACGCCGACCGCCGAGCCCGTGGCAGCCACTGCGGCACCAGCGGCGGCTGAGTCGCTGCCGGAAGGCCATGTGGTGAAATCACCAATGGTGGGAACGTTTTACCGTACTTCCACCCCTGGCGCGAATCCATTCGTAGAAGTGGGGCAGACAGTGAAGACGGGTGAAACTCTGTGCATCATTGAAGCGATGAAGCTGCTCAACGAAATTGAATCGGACAAGGACGGGATTATCAAGGCGGTTCTCGTGGAAAACGGTCAACCCGTAGAGTACGGTGAGCCATTATTCGTGATCGAATGATTTGAGTGCTGCTTTTATCCGGGTTTTATAGGGCACAGAATAGAAAAGATGGTCAGCACCCCCGTAGTTCAATAGAGATATTTCATGTTTGAAAAAATTCTAATAGCCAATCGCGGTGAAATTGCCCTGCGTATCCAGCGTGCCTGCCGCGAGATGGGAATTAAGACAGTGGCTGTGCATTCCGAGGCGGATGCCAACGCCAAATATGTGAAGCTCGCCGATGAGTCCGTATGCATTGGACCCGCCCCGTCGGCTCAGAGCTATCTTAATGTTCCCGCCATTATCAGCGCGGCGGAAGTGACCGATGCGGAAGCTATTCATCCGGGTTATGGCTTTCTATCCGAGAACGCCGATTTTGCCGAGCGCGTGGAAAGTAGCGGTTTTATCTTTATCGGCCCCCGTCCCGAAACAATACGTCTGATGGGCGACAAAGTCAACGCCAAGAACGCCATGAAAAAGGCGGGTGTTCCCTGTGTTCCCGGGTCTAACGGCGCGTTACCGGAATCTCTTGATGAGGTCCGCGGGATTGTCCGTGCTATTGGCTATCCTGTCATCATCAAGGCGTCAGCAGGTGGTGGCGGACGCGGGATGCGCGTGGTTCACACCGAGGCCGCGTTGTCGAATGCGGTCATAATAACCCGCAACGAGGCGCAGGCGGCATTCGGCAATCCGATGGTTTATGCGGAAAAATTTCTGGAAAATCCGCGTCATATCGAATTCCAGGTGCTGGTCGATGAACATCGTAATGCCATCCATCTGGGGGAACGTGAGTGTTCAATGCAGCGCCGTCACCAGAAAATTCTCGAAGAAGCGCCTGCCCTGGGCATCCCCCCCAGGTTGCGCGACAGGATGGGCGGCCGCTGCGCCGACGCATGCCGCCGTATCGGTTATCGTGGGGTAGGAACATTCGAATTCCTGTTTGAAAAGAACGAATTTTATTTCATTGAAATGAACACGCGTTTGCAGGTGGAGCACCCCGTTACGGAGGCAATTACGGGGATAGATCTGGTACAAGCGCAGATTCGTGTTGCCGCGGGCGAAAAATTGAACATTCGCCAACGAGACGTTTCATGGAAGGGGCATGCCATCGAATGCCGCATCAACGCTGAGGATCCTTATAAGCTTACGCCATCCGCCGGCCGTATCACGCAATATCATGCCCCTGGCGGCCCGGGCATTCGTGTCGACTCCCATATTTATCATAATTACATGGTGCCGCCTTATTACGATTCCATGATCGCCAAAGTTATCGCTTATGGTGATAACCGCGATCAGGCAATCGCCCGAATGCGCATTGCGCTGTCAGAGATGGTGGTTGAAGGTATCAGCACCAATATCCCTTTACATCTCGATCTATTGTCGGACGCCGCGTTTCTGACGGGCAGCACCAGCATCCACTACCTTGAGCAAAAGCTTGCCAATTACAATAAGCCGGGCTAAAAAAGCAGTAAGCCGTGTTGCGACGAGGTTCCCTGAGTATTGGATATATGTCCTGGATTTCTCTTACCCTAGAAACTGATGATGCGCATGCCGAAATCCTGAGCGACGCGCTGCTTGAACTCGGCGCATTGTCAACGGACATTCATGATGCGGCAGCCGGCACTGAACGAGAGCAGTCGTTGTTCGACGAACCCGGCGGACTGGCGGGGGAAATCTGGTCCGCGTCGGAACTTACCGCCTTATTCGAAGCGGATGCCGACATAACGTCCATTGTGCGGGCCGCGTCCCAAGCCGCTCAGCTTCCCGGTCCGCCCACCTACCACCTGACGCATGTGGAAGAGCAGGATTGGGTGCGGATTACGCAATCGCAATTCGATCCGATACAAATATCGTCACGATTGTGGATCGTCCCCACCTGGCATCAGGCGCCCGACCCCGCCGCCATCAATCTGATACTCGATCCCGGGATGGCCTTCGGCACAGGCAGTCATCCGTCCACTAAACTGTGCCTTGCCTGGCTTGACGAAAACCTGCAAGGGGGCGAAGATGTTCTTGATTACGGTTGCGGCTCCGGCATACTTGCCATTGCCGCGTTGAAGCTGGGCGCGAGCCACGTAGTGGGAGTAGATATAGATCCGCAGGCGGTTGCGGCCAGCCGCGAAAATGCCATGCTTAATCAATGTGACGAAACAAAAACGGAGTTTCATACGACTCATTTTGCGACCGGGACAGATCCGGCACGAGGCGCTTGGGCGGATGTGGTTGTCGCCAATATTCTTGCCAACCCTTTGATCATCCTGGCCCCGATACTGATGCACGCTACCCGGCGGGGTGGGAATATAGTGCTTTCCGGCATACTCACGGAACAGGCGGAGGAAGTAAGGCAAGTCTATCAGCAATGGTTCAATATGCGTATCGCCGGGATGCAGGAGGGTTGGGCGTTGCTGACGGGGATCAGAAAGTGAATTTCAATTTCATGCAAAATCACGGCCATGGCGCTTATAACCCGCTGCCCTGACTGCGCCACCGCTTTCCGTGTGACGCCTCTGCAGTTGCAGGCGCACGGTGGGGATGTGCGTTGCGGACATTGCGCGCATATATTCAACGGTTTTGCCACGCTTGCCACCATGCAGGAGCCGGAAGCCGTTGATTTATCCACCAGTGCAGTTCCGGATATACCGGAAAACAACTTTGAGACGCCTTCCGTCGATGATTCGCTCATAGCGGCTGATCAAGAGATATCCTCCCAGGCTAGCGGTAACGAAACAACACAGACCGAAGTCATAACAGAAAGCCCGGCTCGGGAGGCACCAGAACCGGAACCGGCGGCTTCGAAAGAACCGGCCCCGCAAATATCGGACACCGCCAGTGCGCCGGGGAACTATTCAGCGGAGAATTACGCCCCCGAACGCTACGTACCGGATGACTACGCCTTCGGTGCGGCACCGTCGCGCAAGGTCTCCGCGGCATGGGGTGTGGCGAGCCTGTTTTTGTTTGTCGTGCTGGCCGCGCAGGCTATTTATTTCTATCGCGCTGAGCTGTCTGCCATCATGCCCGCCACCAGACCGTATCTGGAACAATACTGCGAGCTATTGGGATGTACCATTCCGCTGCCCCAAAATGCGGCGTTGCTGAGTATCGAGTCATCCGAAATGCAAGCGGA
>JBDSSX010000256.1:0-3251 GCA_039928555.1 Nitrosospira sp.
GTTCGATGCGGTTGCGTCCACCCATCGCGGTTTCGCCACTGATGCTGTTGTTGATCAGGTGAGTCTGCGATTGAGTTTGCAGTCGTTTCTTCAGCAGACTGACCCATCCAGCTTCCTGCGGCAGGCCATAGCCGGCAGACAAGCTGTCGCCGAATACCATAATAATAGTGGTTGCGGGTGTGGCCGCGGCTCCGGGTACGGCTGCGGCTCCGGGTACGGCTGCGGCGCCCGGGTTGGCGGAGATAAAAGTAAATAGCGTATAGAGAATAATCAGGAAATATTTCATGACAGATAACCTTGTTGAAAAGCCTATTGTGCAGGCCATCGCCTTGACCAAGCGCGTCAGCACCGGTGACGAACAACTTACCATTCTGGAGGACATTAACCTTAAAGTAAATGCGGGTGATTCCGTTGCCGTGGTGGGGGCGTCGGGTTCGGGTAAATCAACTTTGCTGGGACTGCTGGCAGGATTAGATACTCCCTCAAGCGGCAAGGTTCATCTTGATGGAGAAGATATCTTTTTGCTGGATGAAGATGCGCGGGCGGCATTGCGCGGACGCATGCTGGGCTTTGTATTCCAGTCCTTTCAGTTGTTGCCCGCGTTGACTGCGGTTGAGAACGTGATGTTACCGCTGGAACTCGCCGGCGCAAACAATGCAAACATCGCCGCATTGGAGTTGCTTGAACGAGTCGGATTGGGGATGCGTCTGAAACATTATCCCAGGCAGCTCTCGGGTGGCGAGCAACAGCGCGTTGCCATAGCACGCGCATTTGTCACGCAACCGCAATTGTTGCTGGCTGATGAACCTACCGGCAACCTTGATTCGGTTACGGGCGCACAAATCATAGAACTCATGTTTGAGCTGAACCGCGAGCGGGGAACGACATTGGTTCTGGTCACGCATGACGAGGCTATTTCCAGCCGCTGCGCATGGCGGATACGGCTGGCTGGGGGAAAGGTTGTAAATTGACTGGCTTGATGAAAGGCATGTCTCCAACAAAACCGGCGGCGAGTGCCAAGCAGCGTACGTGGGTCACGATGGCTGGTATCTTGTTCGTCGCGTTGATTGCCGCCACCTGGATCTGGCGCAACCAAAGTGGAGTGGCGGATGCGAAGAGCAAGGCGGACAGGGGCGATAGGGCGATTCATGTAGTCACCGCTTTGGTTGCCCGAAGCAAAGTATCAGTCAGGCTTACGGCCAATGGTACGGTGTCTGCACAGCAGATGGTTGCGGTGCGGCCACAGCTTAGCGCCATGATTAGAGCCGTGCACATCAAGGAAGGGCAATTTGTGCAAAAGGGTGAGAAGATGTTCACGCTTGACGCGCGCACCGAGGACGCCAATCTCAGCCGGACCGAGGGACAATTGGCCAAATCCCGGGTCGATCTGACAAATGCCGAGCGTAATCTTGAGCGTCAGCGCGAATTGTTTCAGCAAAACTTTATTTCACAGGCTGCGCTCGAGGTGGCGGAGAGTCAGGTAGAGGGGCTCCGCGCCCAGCTCTCGGTGGATCAGGCGACGGTGCGGGCAAATCGCGTCACTCGTGGTTTCAGCGAAATCACCGCGCCTATTGCCGGACGCACAGGCGCCATTCCGGTGTACCAAGGGAGCTTGGTACAGCCGAATGATGCCTTGGTAAGCATCACGCAGATCGATCCGGTCAATGTCAGTTTTACCTTGCCGGAGCGCGAGTTTGTCTCTTTGCAACAAGCGCTTGCCAAAGGTGAAGTGCCCGTCAATGTAGTGCTGGATGCGGCCGGAAAGCAAATACGCAAGGGCCGGCTGATATTTGTCGATAACGTGGTAGATACGGCGAGTGGCACCATTGGTCTTAAAGCGGAATTTCCCAACGCGGACAAGCATCTATGGCCGGGCATGTTTGTTCCCGTGACGCTTACGCCGCGCATACTGGCTGGCGCCCTTACGGTTCCCGTGCAGGCAGTGCAGAATGGTCCGGAGAGGAAATTTGTTTACGTAATTGGGGAAGATGGCAAAGCGAACCCTCTGACCATTGAGGTACATTTGATTCAGGACGGGCTTGCCGTAATCGAGGGAGAAGGTGTCGCGCCGGGTATGCGTGTGGTGGTTGAAGGGGCGCAGAATCTCAGGACGGGCAGCGTGGTAACAGAGGTCAAGCCCCGTAGCGGTGAGGCTGGAGTTGGCAGCTAGATTATGAGCCAATCAACGGATCGGCAATGAATCTCTCCGAACTGTGCATTCGCCGCCCGGTGATGACGATACTGCTATCAGCTTCTGCCGTCATTGCTGGGATCATTGCCTACGGTGGCTTACCGATTGCCGCGCTGCCAAGCTACGATTCGCCCACCATCACGGTAAGCGCGGTGCTTCCGGGTGCAAGTCCCGAGACGATGGCCTCATCGGTGGCGACACAACTTGAGCGGCAATTTTCCACCATCTCCGGCCTCTCGGTCATCAGTTCGACCAGCACGCTGAGCAATACCACGATAACACTGGAGTTCGACCAGGATCGTGATATCGACAGTGCTTCCATTGATGTGCAGGCGGCATTGTTGCGTGCCCAGCGATCGTTGCCAATCGAAATGACCGCGCCCCCATCTTACCGCAAGATCAATCCCGCCGATGCTCCCATTATTCATCTTGCCTTGACGTCACCCTCGATGTCGCTATCGGATCTGAACAGTTTCGCCGAAGATCTTATCTCTCCGACGCTATCGACAATTACCGGCGTGGCACAGGTACAGATCAATGGCCAGAAGAAATACGCTGTGCGTGTGCGTGTGAACGCGGAAGCGCTTGCAGTCCGTGATTTGACGCTTGATGACGTCGCTGACGCGCTGCGCACCGCAAATGCCAACTCTCCCATTGGCACACTGGAAGGTCCGCGTCAGAGCCTCACCATCGAAGCCAATCGCCAGCTCAACAATGCCGCCGAATTTACGAAACTGATTATCGCCACCTCTCCCAGCGGCAATCCGGTACGGCTCTCGGAGGTGGCGGATGTTGAAGACAGCGTGGAATCTGTTAAAACCGCGAGTTGGGTTAACGGCGAACGCGCGATCACGCTTTCGGTGCAGCGTCAGCCGGGCGCAAATACCGTTGCCACGGTCGACGCTATCAAGGCGGTAATTCCGGAACTGATCGCGCAGATGCCGTCATCCGTTCAGCTCAAACTGACCAGCGACCGTTCGGTTTCGATCCGTGAATCCATCCACGATGTGCAGGTCACGCTGGGGATAACCATTGTCCTCGTCTTGCTGGTGATTTTCCT
>JBDSSX010000257.1:0-2716 GCA_039928555.1 Nitrosospira sp.
TGCGGCAATTTGCCGCATAGTCGTAAGTCGCAATATACGCTAATGTTCAAGATTAGATGACTTGTAAGGAAGTAACGTACGGATGAGCAACGGAAATGTTCAGTGATCTCAGCCAGTCGCCGCTGAGCAAGAATTTACAACGCTTGTTTCTGCTCCGAAATATTGTGATTGCCGCTCAGTGCCTTACCTTCGCCTTGGCGTACTGGGCGCTTGAAATGCAATTGCAGTGGACGGAAATGGTCACGGTTGCGGCGCTACTCGCTGTGCTGAATCTGGCGACGTGGTTACGCCTCCGCCGTAACTGGCCGGTGTCAAGCATCGAATTTTTTGCTCAACTGCTAGTTGATGTTTTCGCATTAAGCGCATTGCTGTATTTCAGCGGTGGTTCAACAAACCCATTTATTTCGCTGTATCTATTGCCGCTGACGATTGCCGCCGCGGCATTGCCTTGGGCTTATACCTGGGTAATGGCGGCAATCACGATAAGCTGTTACACGCTGTTGCTGTTTTATTATGTGCCGTTACCGCATGATCATGAAGAGCACATCAATGAGTTTAACCTGCATGTGTCCGGGATGTGGCTGGCCTTCGTGCTAAGCACTGTATTAATCGCCTGGTTCGTTGTCAAGATGGGCATATCGATTCGCGAACGCGACAAGGATCTGGCATTGGCACGCGAACAGGCGTTGCGTAACGAGCAAATTATTGCGCTTGGAACATTGGCCGCGGGCGCGGCGCATGAACTCGGCACACCGTTGGCGACGATGGCGGTGGTAACGGGAGAACTACAAAATGACTACGCGGAAAATAGCGAGTTTCAAACCAGTATTAGAATACTGCGCGACCAGATTACGCATTGCAAGCATACGTTGACGCGATTGCTGGCCGATGCCGGACAGGCGCGCGCCGAGGATGGCAGCGGTCAGGCGGTTGATTACTTCCTGCGCCAGGTACTGGACAAATGGCAATTGATGCGGCCCTCCGTAAAGTTTACTTATTCTGGCAAAGGGGTACAGCCCGCCCCGCAAATCCTGAATACCCAGTTACTGAGCCAATCTATTTTAAATTTGCTGAATAACGCAGCCGATGCGTCTTTAAAGCATGTTGAGATAGAGGCCAACTGGAATGATCAGGAATTGCATCTCGAAATCCTCGATTATGGGGAGGGACTTACCGGAGAGGCCGCTCAGCGGGCGGGTGAAGCTTTTTTTACCAGTAAAGCGCCAGGGCACGGTTTCGGGATCGGATTATTCCTGGCCAATGCGAATATTGAGCGATTTGGCGGCAGCGTTCGTTTGACCAATCGGGAAGGCGGCGCCTGTACCAAAGTTATATTACCTCTGATACGGCAATCGACATGACAATTATGACAACACCACCGGCAATGGAAGTCGATGATCACCCGACTTTGCTGATTGTCGACGACGACACAACTTTTTGTGGCGTGCTCGCTGGCGCCATGGCAAAACGTGGATTTGACGTAACCTGTGCGCATACGGTAGAGCAGGCGCTGGAATGCGCCGAGGCTTGCACGCCTGAGTATGCGGTTATTGATCTCAGGCTGCCGGGTACTTCCGGATTAACCCTGGTTGAAAAATTGAAAATGCTTGATCCCGGAACCCGTATTGTCATGTTGACGGGTTACGCCAGTATTGCCACAGCGGTGGAAGCGATCAAACTCGGCGCGACGCACTATCTCGCGAAACCTGTTGATGTCGATGAAATCATGATTGCATTCGAGCGCACTTCGGGCGATGCGGATGTGCAGATCAGCGCACATCCGTTGTCGGTAAACCGGCTTGAATGGGAGTATATCCAGCGTGTTTTAAATGAGAATAAAGGAAATGTTTCCGTCACGGCGAGGGTACTCAACATGCACCGCCGCACGCTGCAACGCAAGCTTACCAAGAATCCCGCGAAAACATAAACACGCCTTGACCCGATTATGAGAAACGGGCTATGACGCGAATATCCGGCCCCACCATGCGCAAATCGTGAATCGTGAGCGCGCGTTTGTCCGCAAGATTCGTCAATTCCGGCAGTTTCAGCATGCCACGTGCCGCATCACCGATCAGGTACGGCGCGAGATAGATCACCAGTTCGTCCACCAGGCCTGCGTTCATGAGCGCACCATTCAATTTGCTACCCGCCTCGACCATCACTTCGTTGATCTCAAGACTGGCGAGGGTCTGCATCATGCTGACAAGATCGACATCGTCATTTCCGCCCGGCATTACGATGGCACGGGCACCCACGTCACGTAACGCTGCAATTTTTTCTTCACTGACGGTAGCGGTAAAAATCAACTCGCCCTCGCCACGTAGCGCCCTGGCGTTCAAAGGGATATCCAGGCGGCTATCAACCACCACGCGCAGCGGCTGCCTGGATGTTTCCACATGGCGTACGGTGAGCTGCGGATCATCCGCCAGGATGGTGCCAATGCCAGTCAGAATTGCGCAAGAGCGGGCGCGAAGCCGGTGACCATCGCGTCGTGCCGCCTCACTGGTAATCCACTGGCTGCTACCGTTACTGAGCGCCGTCTTGCCATCAAGACTCGCCGCGATTTTCACCCGGACCCACGGGCGCTTACGCGTCATGCGCGCGACAAAACCGATATTAAGCGCCTTTGCTTCCGCTTCCATCAGCCCTGTTTGCACTTCTATTCCAGCCTGCTTCAGTAACGCGAAGCCGCCACCCGCCACCAGGGGATTCGGGT
>JBDSSX010000258.1:0-2817 GCA_039928555.1 Nitrosospira sp.
CGTTGCGTAGTATCCATATCGGGCGCATGGATGATATATTCAGAACTCTCATCTTGCCAGCAATAGAGATGCGATCTCCACCACACTCCGCGGCTGATTCCGCTCAGATGGGAAGTTTTGCAGGAAATGCCTATGAGCAATTACACAGCAACCCGCGGTTCTGGCAGAGCGCGGACTGGTTCCAAGCAAAGTATCGTCACGACAACCCGATCCATGCGGGCGTATTCGACCTGAACCGGTACCAGAACCGATAGCGGTTCCCGGAGCAACAATGGACCATCAATGGTGACATGCCCAAGCTAAACAATTCCATGCGCGCGATGGTGCTGGATGAGCCGGGGAAAAAGGTGCGCATGCGTTCCGTACTTCGTCCCCAGCCGGCCCCGGATCAGTTGTTGGTCAAGGTTGCAGCCTGTGCTGTTTGTCGCACGGATCTGCATGTCGTTGACGGCGAGTTGCTCCACCCAAAATTGCCCATTATTCCCGGACATGAAATCGTGGGGCGGGTGGTGTCTTGCGGAACAAATGTCCGCAATTTTTCAATTGGGGAACGGATTGGCATTCCCTGGCTGGGCTGGACCTGTGGTCATTGCCGGTACTGCCGTAGTGGCCACGAAAATTTGTGCATGGAAGCCAAGTTCACCGGATATCAAATCGATGGCGGTTATGCGGAATATACCGTCGCAGATGCGCGTTATTGTTTCCGCATACCTGAAACTTATGGCGACGTCGAAGCGGCACCGTTATTATGTGCCGGCCTGATTGGTTATCGCGCACTTAGAATGGCTGGGAGCGCCGAAAGGGTTGGAATTTACGGCTTCGGCGCCGCAGCTCATATTGTGGCGCAGATCCTGCGTTATCAAGGGCGAAAATTGTTCGCGTTCACACGCCCCGGTGATGTGACAGCACAGGATTTTGCCAGTAAGATGGGTGCGGCGTGGGCAGGCAGTTCCGATATGATGCCACCCGAGGAACTCGACGCCGCCATTATTTTCGCCCCTGCCGGCGCTTTGGTGCCGGCCGCGCTACGCGCCATCCGTCCCGGTGGGATCGTGATTTGTGGCGGCATTCACATGAGCGACATTCCCGCTTTCCCTTACGACATTCTATGGCGCGAAAAACATCTGGTCTCGGTGGCTAACCTGACCCGCCGGGATGCCGAAGAATTTCTGGCATTGGCGCCGAAAGTGCCTATTCGAGTGACGACCGAATCCCTGCCGCTAAGTCAGGCCAATACCGCGCTGATGAGACTACGAGAAGGAAAACTGACGGGCGCGGCGGTACTGGTTCCCGATCGTTAAGCTTGCAAGGCGGTGATCCCGGACGATGGCGGGCTTTCTCCAATTACGCGCGCATTGCCTCAGAAAGCTACGCACTTCTCGCGTTCGGCCACAGCCTTGATATAGTCGCCCATGGCCTTGATTACCGCGCCGGGTACGAGATCGGGTTCGCCAATCTTTCTTGCTGTAGCACAAGCACCGCAAACCCATATGGGAATTCCCGCAGCCTGAATAGCCGTTAAAACATCCTTTAACGGCGGCAGGTTAACACCGGTTACATGATCGGTCATTCCGGGACGGGCAAGCGTTACCGCCTCGTTCCATAGAAAAAGAATTACATCATGGCCTTGTTCGCACGCGACTTTCGCTGCCATGAAAGGCAGCGTGGCCATTGTCGGATCATCGGTTCCATGGCTTCCAGAGATAATGAATTGCATAGTGGTATCCTTCCATGTGGCGGCGGTTGGTCAAGTCATGCTCCTTCACTGCCTGATTATAGATTGTGCTGGTCAAGTAAAGAAACAATAGAAAAATTGTGGTAGTGTTGTAGTAATGAAAATTTCCAGAAAAATTTTAACTGAGTGGAGCCCACTTTGACTTGATAAGTCGCCAGTCTGGTATAATTGTGGCCGTTAATTTTGAATAACGCGAGTAAAATTGACCAGCTTTAGCGCCCGTAGCTCAGTTGGATAGAGTACTTGGCTACGAACCAAGGGGTCGTGGGTTCGAATCCTGCCGGGCGCACCAAGTAAACAGGGGCTAGGCGAAAGTCTGGCCCCTTGTTTTTTTCAAGCCAGCACCCATACTGTTAAGAGAAGCTTGAGAAGCACACAATCTCTCACAACTAATATCATGTCTGCCACTATCTATTGCTACCATTGCCACGTCCAACATTCGCGCGATGAAATGCGCCTGGTCGTTACAAAGACGGGCAAACGCTGGCGGTGTGAGCGCAGCATCAAGAGCGCCCAAGCTGACAGGAAAACGCGCGATGCATTCGGACGCCAGATCTCGGCCATCAATAAAGCAGAGGCACAGGCGAATATCAGGATGAGGTCGAAAGACTGAGAAGGAAACATATTACAAGCGCGCCATTCTTGGATCGTGTAATGGCCTGCTTGGGAAAATGAATCTTCCAAATTTACCGGCTGACGTTCCATAAGAATTTGCCGCCATCTCGAACCATTATAAAATCCTGTTTCAATTCCTTCCTTTAAACCAGTCGTTTATGAATTCAGTTCGGTTTGCGCAACCAGGTTGATGTTTTTCCTTCGTTTGCCTGCCGTATAATTCGCAAGCCTTGTCTGGGGAGACAGTGCATTAACGACCGCTGATGGCAAGGGCGGCAATTGTCCGCACGCCGCCGCCGCGATCAGTTCTCCGGAGAGTCCGGCGGTTATGAGGCCGCGGGTGCCGTGACCCAGACTGGTATATAGCCCGGGCAATAACTCGCCCACCAGCGGCATGGCACCGGGGACAGAAGCTCTCACCGCCGCGCGTCCATCCAGCCGCCCGATATCCAATGAATCGATATTCA
>JBDSSX010000259.1:0-3320 GCA_039928555.1 Nitrosospira sp.
GATCGTCAATCTCTCCCGGAAGAAGCTCGTGAGGAACAGATAATCGAGAGTTCAAATTCCCCATTCACCGGCATGCGTGTGCTTCTGGCGGAGGATAACGTCACCAATCAGATTGTCGGGGCGATGATGCTGAGAAATCTGGGCTGCCATGTGGATGTCGCCGCCAATGGCCGGGAAGCAACGCAGATGGTGGAGGCGTTCCCCTACGAAATGGTGTTCATGGATTGCGAGATGCCGGAAATGGATGGCTTCGAGGCTACTGCCGCGATTCGCCGCCGGCCCGGCGCAAAATCGCGGCTTCCCATCATTGCGGTAACGGCGCAGGCCATGCAGGGAGATCAGGAGTACTGCCTGCTCGCCGGCATGGATGACTACATCAGTAAACCGGTGAAACAGGAAGACTTTGCCGCTGCCTTGAAACGATGGGGGCAAGAGAGAAGCCGGGAACAGAAAAATGACGTCCAGCCATACCGGACAGAGAATGAGAAAACGGTTCGTGTCGATACCCCTGCCCCTTCCTCATCGCCAAGGCCTTCATCTCCTACCAATATTCCATCTGCATTGAATGCCGAAGTCGTTGCAAATCTACGCGCGTTGGGAGACGCGACGGAACCTTCTTTGATTCGCCAGATATTCATGTCGTTCCTGAACGAGAGCGTTGAGCGCATCGGCATCCTGCGAATCTCCCTGGATGGGAGCGATACCGAGCTTCTGCGCAAGACGGCTCACGCCCTCAGAGGCGCCAGTGGCAGTGTCGGTGCACAGCAGATGGCGGATATTGCTCAGCAGCTGGAAGCGCTGGGTAAAGCCGGCAGCATGACCGGAGCAGTCGTATTGATGGAACAGATCGAAGACGAATTTGACCGCGTAAAGGCCGAAATTGCCGCGCTGGATATGCATTCCGAACCCCCCATCCGATAGGGTCCAATTATGAAGATATTAATGGCGGAAGATGATACCACCTCACGGCTTTTGTTTGGCGCGACCCTCAGGAAATTGGGGTACGCGGTAACGGCGGTGGAAAATGGGCAGAAGGCTTGGGAAGCCTGGAAACAGGATGAATATCCTCTACTCATCTCCGATTGGATGATGCCGGATATCGATGGTCCGCAATTGTGCAAAATGATCCGCGCCGAACCCAGCCTGCAATATACATACATCATTCTTCTGACCTCGCTGGACAGCAAGGGCAGCTATCTTGAAGGCATGGACGCGGGTGCCGATGATTTCATCACCAAGCCGTTCGATGAAGAACAGCTGGCGGCCCGGTTGCGGGTGGCGGAACGGATACTTGCATTGCATAAAAAACTGCATATCCAGGCCACCCACGATCGTCTTACCGGTATATGGAATCGGGCCGCAATCCTGGATCATCTGGAAGAAGAAGTGGAACGGGCCGCGTGCCAGAGTACCTCCATTGGCGTTATGGTGGCCGACCTCGATCACTTCAAGCGAATCAACGATACCTATGGACATCCCGCCGGCGACACAGTATTGCAAGAGGCCGCCCGGCGCATGCGCCTTGTACTGCGTCCTCATGATCGGATCGGGCGTTATGGAGGGGAGGAATTCCTCATCATAATACCGGGCTGTACGGGAAGTGATGCGATGACCCTGGCCGAACAAATTCTTAATTCCATCAGCATGGATCCTGTTGACAGTCAGTCCGGAGGAATTCCCATGACGGTAAGCCTGGGTGTAACGATTGGCGGTAACCAGGTTGGGGAGGATGCGGGCACGCTCATCGCAGCCGCTGATAAGGCACTTTATCGAGCAAAGATAGCAGGCCGCAATCGCGTTGAATTCTTAAATCTGAAATGACTCAATGATTCGTAGGACACCCCGCTATTCAGGCGAGGCGTCGATGGGGGAGAGCCGGAAGAGGTTTGGCTTGCTGGCTTGTTTGATGTCGATGCCGATCCAGGGATGCATGTCGTCGTCGATTGCCAAGCCTTCCGCTTTTTCGAGGCCGGCCGGGAGATTCCAGTACGCGCCGCGATCCAGCGAGACTTTGTCTTCGTCAGGCTTTAGGATTTTTTGCAGGCGAATCAGGGTGGCGCTTTCCTGCGAGAGCAGGTAAACGCTTCCATCCGGGCCGAGTGCGATCTCGCTTGCATCCGTGGCGAGTTCGCGCAGGTGTTCGGAGAATTCCCATGTCTTCAGCGCCACCAGCCTGCGTTGAAAAGGGAAAGTCGCCCGGTTTGCGCGGTAAACAATCGGTTCCTCGAAATCCGTTCTCAACCCGGTGAATTCTTCATCATCCTGCAGGAAGGCAGCCGGGCCGTAGCCCATCGGAGAGTCGCCTTCCGGGCCAAATTCGATAAGCATGGCGGGCTGTTTTTCCTTGAGAACGAGAACGTGGCCTTTTTTCATGAGTATCATGCCTTCGCCGCGCGAGTTGGGTCGCGCTTTCCAGGCTGCATTGAGATGGCCGATGCTTGAGACATCGAGCGTGAAACTTCCGCGGTGGTGTTCCAGGCGATGGTCGAGGCAGGAGATTTCGCTACCGCTTTCACTCAATATGCAGAGGGTGTCTCTGCCATCCGTTGCGATCGCTTCCCACTGGGAGGTGTCCGCTTTACGCTCGCGTACAATATCCGCGACATCCTGCGCATTGATGATGGCTGCGCCTGATGCACCGTCGATGCGAAATCGGGCAATCTCGTAACTCGCATCGCCAACGGCATAGAGGTTGATGCTTTCCCCACCTGTTCCCACGCTTCCGTTCCCGCTTTTATCCTTGAGGGTACGCGTGATGGCGAGTCCTGAGAGTTCAGCGATGGGAACGTTAAACTCCTCTGCGATAGTCAGCGTTTTTTGCGGCGAGCCGGGGGCGGCTCCGGGGCCGGAAAAGGCCACGTTCCCGAAGCTGCCCAGGATGCAGGCAAGATAGATAGCGGCCGCAAGCGTTAGCCTCGGTATATCACGCATGTCTCCCGTCAAGATGAACCTCGTTAAAGCGCCTTTATCTGGATTTTGCGGAAGGCTACCCGCCCGGTATGGGTTTGCAACCCGATAAAACTGGGCACGCTTCCCGAGCTGGGCTGGCCGCGCGCCGGATCAGGATTGTCGTAGTCGGTGATTATTATGCCATTGAGGAGCACGGTGTAGTGTTGTCCCTGGGCATGAATTTCGAATTCATTCCACTCACCCACCGGTTTCACCGGAAGATTATTGGGATCATTAGGTGCGGCAAAGCCATAGATCGCACCGGTCTTGCGAATGGGCGCGCCGTCGGGACGTGCGAGCTGGTCGATCTGGATCTCGAAGCCGAAATCAATCGCGACGTAGGCGGTGTTGTTGTAATTTTTGCTATCCGG
>JBDSSX010000260.1:0-13055 GCA_039928555.1 Nitrosospira sp.
GCGGTCCACAGGCGCTGCTCCGGCGGATCGACAATCAGCGGGTATTGTGTGGGCATGAGCCAGCCGTTCCATCCCGTATCCGGCTTGCTCCAGTCCGCGGGAAGCGTTGGATCATAGCCGGGGGTCCGCGCGGGGATGCGGCCTGCAATGGTCCAGCCAATTTTGCCTTCCCGGTCGCCGACGATAAAGTTCTGGGCCGGAATACCCGCATTCTGCGCGATCACGATTGCCTCGTTAACGGTTTCTGCTTGCTCCAGCAGGGTGAGCTCCATATTTACCGCGCCAGACCGGTGTGCGGCCCAAGCCAGCGCGAGCGGTGTACCGTCGTGGTCGTTAGCTAGGACAGGGCCCCACTCGGTCTCGTACACATCCAGCGTTTCATCCGGCCTGCCGCGTACATGCAGGATTTCGCGGTGAATGACGGCGGATTTCCATCCCGTTGCGCTGCGATAACGCGAGGTATCCGCCGGATGGCGAGTGACCCGAACCCAATCCGTAAAATCGCCATAACTGTTAGTGAAGCTCCAGGCAATCTTGCGATTCGAGCCGACAGCGATGGCTGGCGTACCGGGCAGGCTGGCGCCGATGACGTCGTTCATAAGTCCAGGACGGCGCGAATTCGGATAGATCAGGCGCGCGCGGAACCAGATGCTCGGCGCCCGGAGGTCCAGATGCATGTCATTGGCGATCAGTGCGGCGCCATCAGCCAATGAACCCGCGACGGCGAAGCTGTTACTGCCGGGCAGGTTGTCGCTGTGTTCCTTATACTCGTCGGCACGGTGCATCAGGCCGGGATCAAGCTTGCGCAGATCGAGCTCGTCAGCGGACGGAAGCTGTGGCCCATCAAGTACCGTGCCGATGAGCGGCGCATCCCACGCGCCGCCGCTGGCGGTGAGAAACCGATAGGCGGCTTCCGGAAGAGCCGCGCGCATTGTGGAGAAGGCAAGCTCGCGGCGATTATTGCCGTCATTCAGCATGAAATACATTGCTTTGACGACCAGTATGCTGTCTTCGCTGCGCCATGCGAGCGGGCGCGTGCGCGTCAGCAAATACGGAAATGGACTCGTCAGCAGGGCATCGAGACCCTCATTCACGCCATCACGATAGACTTCGAGCAACTGGCGCTGCGTGGCGGGTAACTCTTCCAGTATCGCCAATGCGCGCGCACGCATGCGATGCATCCGTGCTTTGCGGTCGGCTGGCACGGCGGCAGGCCCGAACAATTCCGCCAGTTCCCCGGCCGCCTTGCGCCGCATCAGATCCATTTCGAAAAAGCGTTCCTGCGCGTGGACGTAACCGAGTGCCCGAACCAGATCGTGACGATCTTGCGCACGCAGTGTCACGCTGCCAAGCGTATCCCGTTCGACAGTTACCGGCGCAGCCAGACCTGCCATATCGATTGTTCCATCGTATTGAGGCAGGCTCCCGCGCAGCATCAGCCAGGCGATACCCGTCAGTATTAATGCCAGTATAAGCAGCCCAAGCGGGAACCGGTAGATCGGGCGCAGTGTGGCAGTCATGTAGGGTGAACGGAAATTGAAAAGAATGTGCTGGCGCCATCTTAACCTGGTACATCCGGCTTGCGGGCACAGGGCTTGCAGCCGGCCAAGGTATTCACGCTGGCCGGAAAAGCTTAACCCGGATGTTTCATAAATTGACGCGTGTCCTCGCTGGTCTTTTGTTTCGTAGGGAAATTTTGTTTAGTCGGGTGTATGAATAACTACGCCACTCTTTCACAAAATCTCCCTACGAAACAAAATCCTGCGCAATCATCACGCGAATTTATGAAACATCCGCGTTAAGACTCAAGCTTTTGCCGGATGAACTCGATACGTTCGCGGTTTACGCCTAAATCGCCGCTTCCCAGGCGCGAGGATGAGCGCACTTGAATTATCCCCGCAGCCGGGTCAAACCAGAACTCGGCGTCGTCCACATACTTCATGATCCGGGTAGTGAACTGTGCGTAAAGGTAACCAGGTTCCATTTTGACTATTTGCGCGCCGTCCATAGCCTTGATGATGCTGGCAATGCGGGTCAGTGTTGCGGCGCCATCACCTTTCATCGCTAGTGGCGCGATGCTGGCATACGCACGCTGGGGATGGTCCGGGTAGAGTGACGCCTGACTGGAGACACTGTTGGGCGTTTTTGAAGGTGGTTTGAGTCTACCCTCATGCACGCCCAGGTCGGTGGGCGGCGTGCCCTTCAGTAGCCCGAGTTGACCAGCGAGTACCCCCGTGATGACCACAAGGGCAATGACGATAAGCAGCCACTTAATAATGACCATGTCGAGATCCTGTGCCGTCCATTTCAGACGTCATCCATTTCCGGTGGTAATTACGGATTTGCCCTCGGTGTCACACGATGATTTTCGATAAATAGACTACTTGGTTTTGCTGTTTGCAAGTATAAATTCCGCCAAACGTTGCGCTGGCTCACCTTTAATATTGGGGAACGCAGGCATGGACATACTTCCTTTATGTAGTTTCTGGATAATGGCATCCTTGTTCGCCATGGCGGAACTCAATATCATCACATTACCGGCTGCTTCCGGCTTGTGGCATTTTGTACAGTTTGCATAGAATATATCTTCCCCGCTTACACTCTCGGATGGCGTGTAACTATCGGTCTTCGAGCAACCAACCAAACTCACCAATGCGGAGGCTACTAACAACAAGGTCATTTTCTTCATTTTCTGTTCTCCAATTTATTTTCTGACGGTAGGAATTCTGGAATGAATTTCATGGATGGCATTATATCTTGTCTGTCTGATGGTTAAGATACTGTATTGTTCGACCGGCTTGGAGAGCGGCCTAAAAATATGGCCGCCGCCATCACGTGAGTGAAACTCCCGCTGACGGGACTTATTCAGCGGCTCCCAAGTGACCGAGAAGCCGAAGCGCGAGCAACACGGTGAGCGGGAGATAAATGAGCAGGCCCGTCATGCCAAGAAGAGACTCACCGATCCAGAAAGTTACAGTGAGATTGAAGATCAATACGCCATAATAGAGGCCGCAACCCAGGAGTACGTACCCAGTTACCAGCCGGTCAGGGGAGAGACCAGTCTGGAGAAGCTTGCGATCCAAAGGAAGGTAGGCGCGGAGCGAGAGGAAGCCGACAATAGCCCAGCCGATATAATTAGCCACAGGTACACCGAAATGTGTGCCGGGATCGGGATAGTAATAAATCTGGCCGAGAAACCAGTGTTCCCCACGAAGCGCAACTGGGTCAATGATCATGTCGATGAAACTGAAAAAAAGAATTGTCAGCAGCACGACAGGCCAGCCGGTTCTTGTAGCGAGAGGGAATCGCATCCGGATTATACCGGTGCCTGGTCCGGTGCTCCGTGTGCGGGTGGCGGGGAGGAGAAAAGCCAGGGCCATGCAGTAACTTGCATAAAGAAGGAAGGGAAACGAGAGAGAATCCATAAATGGAATATTCGAGATATACAATTCCCGGCCGACGGTCGAACCGGTATAGTGATACCAGCCGAATGGGATACCGGTGCGAGTGGAAGAGAATTCGCACAGAAGTGCCACTAGCCACGTGATTCCCATGAAATACCACGTTCTCCGCCAGCCGATCAGGCGGGCTGCAGAGAACAGGAATGCGGTGAGAAATACGAACACATAAGGGCGGAGAATAATTGTATTAAGGAGGAGGCTCAAGAATTCCATCAAGGTTCCATTGGTTCAGGGAGTCAGGCTCACAATTCTGAGATGCCGTTGCAGACTCCCATCCATATTGTTTATTATGCGGTTCAAAATTCCCTTGTTGCAGAGTATTACTGCTGCAATGTATGAGATTATCGGGCATTTATGGTATCGAATGCAGAGAAATTCAACGATATCAATGAATTTACTGTTATATCCCGCGCTTACTCAGCCAATTACTCAATCAATCATGCAATGTAGCGTAGAACTGAATCCATATCCGTGGATCTTCAATAACCTATAGAGATCAAAATACAGTTTTGATAACTCCATCGTGAGGCGTGCGCTCAGGTTTCTTGCCCTTGTTGTCCTGATCCTGCTTCTCGTCGCGCTGACCATTGCCGCTTTTCTTCTCTACTGGGAAGCGGAAACTTCCACATACCAGGCACATCGTCTCGGGAAGTTGGCCGACGAGCTGAGCTGGGAAGTAAAAAGCGGACCGAGTGAGGATTCCTATTTTCCGCAGTCAGGACCCTATGATATACGCCTGGGCTATAGCCGGTTGCCGGAGCTGCTTCATAATCTCGTCATACACGGTTTTCATGTGAAAGCGCAGGCAAGAGCTTCCGCACGCATGAAGGAACTTGTTGCGGAGGGTTTGTTTGTCCCTTATCACGAGAAAACCCAGGCTGGCCTGGAAATTGCTGCGGGCGGGGGGCAACCATTGTATCGCGCCATATTCCCCAGCCGTGCTTACGAAAACTTCGAAGCGGTTCCATCGTTGGTGACGAACAGCCTGTTATTCATCGAGAATCGTGAGTTGCTGGATCCGGCTCGCCCAAAAAAGAATCCCGCTATCGAGTGGGATCGGCTGGGCAGGGCAATACTGGACAAGATAATCCAGGTCTTCCGTCCCGAACACGGCGTAGTAGGGGGCAGCACGCTGGCAACACAGATCGAGAAATACCGCCATTCTCCTAACGGAATGACGATTACACCGCAAGACAAACTTCAGCAGGTCGCGTCCGCCTCCGTGCGCGCTTACCTGGACGGGGAGGAAACGTTGCCCGCCCGTAAGCGTATCGTAGTGGATTATCTTAATACGGTCCCCCTCGCCGGGGCCGCAGGTTTCGGCGAGGCGAACGGACTGGGGGATGGTCTATGGGTATGGTACGGCCTGGATTTTGATGAAACCAATCACATTCTCAGTTCCCAGTTCGTCGAAGGTGATGCCCTTGTCGAACCGGCGCGCTTCTACAAGCATGTACTAAGTCTGATCATTGCCCAGCGTAGACCCTCTTATTATCTCCTCGCTGGACGCAAATCGCTCGAAGAACTTACTAACAGTCATCTGCGGGTGCTTGCCCAGGCCGGCGTGATTCCTCCCAGCCTCAGGGATGCCGCGCTGGAAATTCCGTTACGCTTCCGCGATACCGCGGCACCCGAAGAAATCAGGAACTTCTCCGCTCAAAAGGCCGTTAATGCGGTGCGCATGCGTCTTGCGTCCCTGCTCGGATTAAAGCGCATGTATGATCTGGACCGGCTGGATCTATCGGTGCAAAGCACTCTCGACCAAGATCTCCAACAGAAAATCACTGATATGCTGCGCCGGCTAAAGGACCCGGAATATGCAAATGCGGCGGGACTTTACGGGCCCCGCATGCTGGAT
The DNA here is from genome assembly GCA_039928555.1 of Nitrosospira sp. Taxonomy (GTDB): domain Bacteria; phylum Pseudomonadota; class Gammaproteobacteria; order Burkholderiales; family Nitrosomonadaceae; genus Nitrosospira. The sequence goes on from JBDSSX010000260.1 coordinate 5,320, forward strand.
ACGGAGGATCCGGGCAAGATTGTCTATAGCTTCATGCTCTCGGAGTTGACCCCGGAAGGAGCCAAGTTCCGGATTCAGGCCGACAATTTCGAACAGCCCCTGGATATCAACAAAGGGACTAAGCTTGATTTGGGTTCCACCGCGAAATTAAGAACATTGGTAACTTACCTTGAAATTGTCGAGGCATTACATAAAAAATATGCGGCATTGGACAAGAAATCTCTACTTAAACAAGAGGTGGATCCAAGCGATATGCTTAGCCGCTGGGCGATCGGTTATCTACTGCAAAGCGCGGACAAGAGTCTGGCAACCATGCTGGATGCCGCCTTGGAGCGTAACTATTCGGCCAATCCTGACGAACGTTTTTTTACGGGTGGCGGGGCGCATATTTTTCACAATTTCACGCGTGAAGACAACCGCAAGTTTCTGAGTGTCCGCGAGGCAACGCTGAAGTCAGTCAATCTCGTATACATCCGTCTGATGCGAGATATCGTGCGCCACTATATGTTCCACATCGCGGGTTCGTCCGCCAGGATACTGAAAAACGCCGGAGACCCTGACCGGGAAGGGTATCTCAGACGGTTCGCGGACAAGGAAGGCAAGCAGTTTATTAACCGGTTTTATCTTAAATACAAGGGTAAAACGGCGACGCCGGATATGATTCGTAACGTATTCCTTTCCAGCTTCCGGCACACGCCGCGCCGTCTGGCGGCCGCATACCGTTACCTTTACCCTGATTCGACATTCGTGGAATTCGAGAAATTTATGCGGCCGTACCGGTCCGTTTTTAAACGCTTGACCCCGGATTTCCTTCAAGATCTGTATGAGGGCTATGGTCCCGGCAAATACTCGCTGGCCGATCAGGGCTATATTGTAACCGTTCATCCCTTGGAGTTATGGCTGGTACGCTATTTGACCACTCATCCGGGTGCGCAATATGCGGATGTGATCAAGGCCAGCACTGACGAGCGGGTGGCGGTCTATCACTGGCTGTTCAAGACGAAATACAAGAACTCGCAGGATAGCCGAATTCGCGGACTTCTGGAGATTGAGGCATTTCTTGAAATTCATCGCAGCTGGAAACGGCTCGGCTATCCTTTCGATTCACTGGTGCCGTCGCTCGCCACCGCTATCGGGAGTTCGGCGGACCACCCCGCCGCACTTGCCGAACTAATGGGTATTATCCTCAACGACGGAGTGCGGGTTCCGACGGTGCTGATCGAACGTCTGCACTTTGGCGCGGGTACGCCTTTCGAAACCATCGTCGAGCGGACGCCCGTCCAGGGCGAAAGAATATTTTCGCCCGAATTGGCAGCGGCGGTACGTGGCGTATTAACCGACGTGGTGGCGACGGGAACCGCTTCGCGACTCGCACGCGCCATGGTGGAAGAAGATGGTAATGTGGAAGAGGACGATAATGAAATTCTGATCGGAGGAAAGACAGGCACAGGAGATCACCGTTACATTACGTTTTCCTCGCCTGGCGTCGTCAAAGAATCCCGTGCCGTAAACCGTTCAGCTACTTTTGTGTTCTTCATCGGTGATCGCTTTTTCGGAACGATGACAGCATTTGTACCGGGTACGGATGCCGCGAATTATAAATTCACCTCGGCACTCTCCACACAAGTCGTGAAGCACCTCCTGCCCATCCTGAAACCCCTCACGGACAAGGCCCAGCCGCTGCCCGAGCAAGCCGAACAGGCCGAACGAGCCTCAAAGAAAAAGGCAGCCAAAGACGGTTTGCCTAAAGCAAAAAGAAAGCGTGGAATAAACTCGAGTTGAGGATCTCCAGAATTAGGGCCTGTTAACACTTATTTCGCACCCGCGACGGCGACGGATATCATCCAGCACGAGGCATGAGCCGCGCGGCGGAGCAGGCCTCCGTAAGCGGCGAGTAACGAAGGGCTGGATGATATCCGTCCCGTCCCTTCGGGTTGCGCACAAAAAACGCGGATGCCGCGTTACTAAACTTGGCCATAGGCATACTATGGCCTGCGCTTCGCGCCTTGCCTCCGCGTTTTTTGTGTAGCAACGCGGGTGCGAAATAAGTGTTAACAGGCCCTAGTTCAGTCATCACTGCTGATCCATCGTAAGAAGACGATTAACCCTAGAATAAACCCAAGACCTAAAACAGCCTTTAGAAATTCCTTGACGAACCAGAACAGCATAGATTCATAAAGATCCAATTATTTGTCCTCTTCAAAAGTGGTGGTTATTTTCGGGACCACCACCATAGCAGCAGCGACAGGAAAAGGGACACCAGCAGGCCTGTAGTCACGGGAAAGTAGAGCCTGAAATTCTCCCGCTCGATGATAATGTCTCCCGGCAGCCGCCCGAAAGGTGGTCTTGACAACCACGGCCACGCAAAGCCTGCAAACAGCAGTAGTATCCCGAGTATGATGAGTAGACGTTGCATAATGATTTCTTTGAGATGTCCTGGCGCCTATACCGGGATGAGCCTGGATGAGCCCGGGTGAGACTTCGGCGGTGATCCGCCGGCTCAGTGTAAACGGTTTTTGGGAAAGATCAATTTGCTCATCTGACACTATCTCGAACGATTCATAAGATAAGATTCGTTACATCGGTTTTTCGATAGCCTCGGCTTCTGAAGCGCTGTTGTCCTATTTCGCGCCAATTCACCCATAAGTGTGCCAGCACACGGAGTCGCGGTGCGATATCCGATAGGATCTGCTTTTAAAATTCATCACGGATGAGGGAAAAATGACCTGCCGACTAATTTTATTCGCTACGTTGTTCGTGGCACAAGCCGCAATAGGCGCAGAAATAAATGGGTGCCCTATCCGATCAGGCACACTCTGCGTGGAGGCGGATCTTCGCGGCGCCGATCTGCACGGCGCCGATCTCGCTCGAGCTGGTTTTCGTCTATCGAATTTAAGCGGCGCCGACTTGCAGGGTGCGAATTTACTGAATGCCAACATGGATATGGTTAATCTCACCGGCGCCAACCTCAGTGGAGCGACGCTGGATGAGGCGGATCTGAAGAACGCTACCATTGTTGATGCCAAGCTCAATATGGCGCGGCTGAGCAATACCAACCTTAAAAGCGCAGACTTGACGCGTGCGAACCTCACCGGCGCGCAAGCCAAGGGTGCCAATTTAAGGGGTGCAAATCTTACTAAGGCACAATTTCGCAATGCCCAGCTTCAACGAGCGGATCTGTCGGGCACCATGATGACGCTGGCGGATTTTCGTGGCGCTGATCTGACTGGCGCAAAGCTGGACAATGCAACCGTAGACGGCGCGGATTTCAGAGGTGCGATCCTTGATGGCGTCGATTTTTCTCAAGTGATGGGTGTTTGCAAGGGCTGCCCGAGCGTACCTAAATAATCGATGTTACCGGCGAGGCTATTAACCTAAATCCGGCCGTTGACCACTTATTTCTCAGTTTAGCTCCATGATCCGCTGACGCGCGGTTAACAACGGAGATGTCAGTTCGCTCGTGGTATTCTTGGTATTAATGCCCAGGCCGCCGAAGCGAATCCTGCAACTCGAAGCAGAAATAACATGACATTCTGTGATGAGGAACGTTATGGCGGCTGAATTCAAAAGCAGTCTTGCGGCAGCTTCGGTTCCGCTTACGCATTCGTGGGAGCATACCGTGGGCAGCGGACGTGCATTGCTTGCGATGCGAGCCGACTGGCGGGCACAGTTGATGCGCGCTCACAAAGAGCTCGGGTTTCGTCATGTGCGCTTTCATGGCCTGCTCGATGATGATATGGGTACGTTGATCTGCCAGAACCGGAAATCGCTCTATTCATTTTTTAATACGGATCAGATTAACGACTATCTGTTGTCTATCGGTATGAAGCCGTTCGTCGAGCTTTCATTCATGCCGGCGATGCTGGCCTCGGGTGATTCCACCGTGTTTCAATACCGGGCTAATATCACTCCCCCCAGGAATTACAGGCAATGGGGAAAGCTCATTGACAGGCTTGTACGTCACTGGATTGCCCGCTATGGTATTGACGAAATTGGTAAGTGGTACTTTGAAGTATGGAACGAGCCCAACCTGAAAGCGTTCTGGACGGGTGGCAAAAAAGGTTATTACGAGCTTTATCACACGACCGTGGAAACCATCAAGAACATTGATTCCACGCTAAGGGTTGGGGGTCCGTCGAGCGCTCAGAACGCCTGGATCCCGGAGTTTCTGGATTATTGCGCTAAACACAAGCTGCCGGCTGATTTCGTCAGCACGCATTATTATCCCACCGATGCCTTTGGCAAGATTGGAGCAGACACGCTTACCCAACTCGAACACGCGCCCCGCGATATCATGAAAGAGCAGGCCAGAATAGCCAACGCACAAGCCCATGGTCTGCCACTCTATTACACTGAATGGAACGTCAGTTCGAACCCGCGCGATCCATTACATGACCAATCCTTTGCCGCCGCATTCGCCGCCAACATCGCACTTTCGGTCGACCCGTTCGTGGCGGGCTACAGCTTCTGGACTTTTACTGATATTTTCGACGAGAATTATTTTCCCAGCGTGCCTTTTCATGGCGGCTTCGGCCTTTTAAATCTGCATGGTATTCCCAAGCCAATTTATCGGGTATTCCAGCTACTACACGGTTTGGGGGATAAACTTTACCAGGTCGAAGGCTCGCACGATACGGTCACCCTGTGGGTAAGCCGGGGCGAAGAGGTTGTTACCCTGTTTCTTACTAATTATGCGATGCCACGCCATGAAATATGTACCGTTTCGGTCCATGTGCAGCTTGCCGGCGTGCCGCGTCCGTTGTCGGCGCACGTAATACGCATTGATGAAGATCACGTAAATCCAGAACGCGTCTGGCGGGAAATGGGCAAACCCGAATACCTGAACCACCATGATGTGGAAACGCTGCAGGCCGCCTCGGCGCTAAATCCTGAACCGTATCCGTTGCGCATCCTGGGAAACCATATAGAGTTTGATATCACGATGCCGCCGCAATCGATTGCCGCCGTGAAGATTGAGTGCGCTCCGGGCGCTACGCCCCGAGCTGAGAGCGACGCCGCGGAGTCAGGTTAGAATAGCCGTTCTATCGTCAAATCAATCATGCAAGTACAAGAGCCCATTGCGCCCCCGCAATCTGACCGGGATGAGATGTTAACGAGTCTGCAACAGGACTCGTTTGCGTATTTTATTCATGAAACTAATCCCGCTAACGGTCTTGTCAGAGATAAGTCGCGTCCAGGTTGGCCGGCAAGTATTGCCGCGGTGGGCCTCGCGCTCGCGGCCTATCCGATTGGAGTCGAGCGCGGTTTTATGAGTCGGGAAGAGGCCGTGAAACGCACACTCACGACATTGAAATTTTTCGCTGACGCTCCGCATAGCGCCACTAGCGACGCTACCGGATACAAGGGTTTTTATTATCATTTTCTTGACATGAATACGGGGAGGCGCGCGTGGAGTTGTGAACTCTCTAGTGTGGATACCGCTTTCCTGATCGCGGGGATGCTGGTAGCGCAGGCCTATTATCAGCACGAAACGGTGGAGGAGGCGGAAATCGGCCAGCTCACTGATGAGCTTTACCGGCGCGTTGATTGGCAATGGATGCAGAACCGAAAGTCTGCGGTATGTCATGGCTGGACGCCAGAAAAAGGTTTTCTGCCCTATCGATGGAAGGGCTATGATGAGGCTCTGATCATTTATCTGCTGGGCTTGGGCTCACCGGCATATCCATTGCAGGACGAAAGTTACGTCGCATGGACTTCCACCTACAAGTGGAAAAAAATCTACGACATAGAGTTACTTTATGCGGGACCGTTGTTTATCCATCAATTGTCACATGTATGGATCGACTTCCGCGGGATACAGGATTTGTTCATGCGCGAGCATGATATCGACTACTTCGAGAACTCCCGTCGCGCGACGCTCGTGCAGCAACGATATGCGACGCTGAATCCGTTTGAGTTCGAGCATTATAATGAACATTGCTGGGGCATAACTTCCAGCGACGGCCCCGGACCCGTTACCAGACAGGTTAATGGCATCCTTCGGGTCTTCTATGATTACATTGCCCGCGGTGCGCCATACGGCCCTGACGATGACACATTGGCGCCTTGGGCGGTGGTCGCTTCGCTCCCGTTCGTACCCGAGATTGTCCTCCCAACCATCGAAAACTATGAACGCATGAACCTGAGAGAAGCCCAGAAGTATGGCTACAAAGCCACGTTCAATCCCACCTTTCCGGTCGAGCCGCACAACGAATTCGGCTGGGTATCGCCGTATCACTTTGGTTTGAATCAAGGGCCGATCGTAATGATGATCGAAAATTACCGTTCGGGATTACTGTGGTCACTGATGCGGCAATGTCCCTATCTGTTGAGGGGCTTGCGTCGCGCGGGGTTTCGTGGTGGTTGGCTGGAAGGCTGAACAGCGACCTGTCGGACTTTAAGGAAATCGGCTGCAAAAGCCGGGTGTAAAAACATCGGCCGGTTCATATTTCCCCACTTTTTCGCTTCGATTCTTCAAGTCCGAGAAGCTGCTGGCCGGGAATTCTCTGTATATGGGTCCGGCAATCAGTGGGCTTTTACGAACGTGCGCCGGATCTCGTAACTATGTAAGCTAACGTACGGAACGGCTCAGAATCAAACTCTAGAATTGTCAGGGTGCAATTGTCCGATTGAGGATAAGAAGCACCGTAACTAGTCTATCGTTTTCCCATGTGATTCGTATCCTTATGGCGCGATAGCCTTTTCACAACTCTTTAAGGAGCACAATATGAATACTCTGATAAAGAACTCCCGCAAACTCCTGGTTGCCACTGTGATGGTGTTTGGCGGATTCGCCGTGGCTGGTGTTGCTTACGCACAACAGTCGGCGGCAGGAAAAAAGGATGGAAAAATCACCATTGAAGTACCGGTAGTCGTGATGGTTCCTGTGCAGGTTTCGAACGATCTGGTAAAGGATAAGGGCTGCTGGGTGAAGCTGTACGATAAGAAGGACTATCAAGGCGACAGCTTGCTGCTGGTGGGTCCGATCAACCTGGCGCAGATGGTTGGCCCCTTCGGTTTCAATTGGGAGAACAAGGTTCGCAGTCTGGAAACCGGTCCCAAGGCCAATATCACCATTTATGACAACCGTAATTTCCGGGATCAGGATAAATTTATCGACCCCAATGCAAGAGTTCCGGATATGTCGAAGAAAATGGGATTTCTTGATGACTTCCGGTCAATGATGCTTAGTTGTATATAATCTGGTTCCTGTTTATCGAGGTATTCCCGGGATGTCAATGTCGAGGTTTTGCAAGGGTTCCAGCGGGAATTAGGCTTGCCTCGCTTAGAATGCGCGGTTTTGTCTTTTTCTCCGCAACGCATGGCTAGTTTTGCGCCTTGAATTTCAGACGTTTTTTGCAAAGCCCTCAGATTCAACCTAAATTCGGTAGTTGTAGCGGACTCACCCAAAAGGTGAAGACTAAGTGGCACAAAATATCATTATGAATCATAGCGCTAAACTGAAAAATAAGCGGTCAACTGCCGGATTTAGGTTCATGGCACCCGGGGCCGGCATGAGTCCTGAATAATACGTTTGAGAATGTGCAACCGGCCATGAAAAAAATGTTCGGCGCCGGGAACGACGACAACCGGCAATTCCTGGGGAGCGGCCCAGTCCAGAACAGTCTTGAGAGGAACCACGTCGTCCTGATCACCATGAATGATGAGGATATCCGGGATAGGTTCGATGTCGTGTTTGGCGCCGGGATGAGCGAGAGGAGGGACATTCAATCGTT
>JBDSSX010000261.1:0-6057 GCA_039928555.1 Nitrosospira sp.
GGAAGGATAGGATGAGGTTTGGGTTTGGCTTTGTTCTGGTCGCTCAGGACCCGGTCATATTGTGTATTGGTAAGCGGTTCGGCGTTCTCGCCATCGCGAATCAGTGTCGGGCGCAGGAATACCATCAGATTGGTTTTATTGCGCGAGCGCTTGTTGTAGCTGAATAGATGGCCGACCCATGGGATCTCTCCAACCAGCGGAAGCCTTTCGACCGTGTCGTTAACCGTTTCCTGTATCAAGCCGCCGAGCACGATAATTTGACCGTCGTCCACCAGCACTGTCGATTCGATAGAGCGTTTGTTCGTAATCAGCCCATTGGTTGAGTTGATCGTACCGGGAACAACGCTGGATACCTCCTGAAAAATCTGCACGCGAACAGTACCGCCTTCGGAGATGAGCGGCTTGATTCTCAGCGATAACCCGACGTCCTGGCGAGTGACGGTCTGAAAGGGCGATGTTGCAGCGCCGCCCACGGGTGGAATAAACTGACCAGTGAGAATCGGTACGTTTTGACCGATGACAATCCTCGCTTCTTCGTTATTCAGCGTGAGTAACGTCGGGGTAGAAAGAATGTTGGCGTTGGCATCCGTTTCCAGCGCGCGGATAAGCCCATGCAGGTTGATTACGGGCCCGATGCCGGGGATGGCGGTAACAAGACCTTTCATAATCCCGATAGTCAAGCCAGGCCCCGGGGCAAGTGGGTTCTGAGCAACGGAAAGAATATTTCCGCCACCGGTGACTCCCGTATTAAAACTGGTGCCGCCAACCACCTGGGTGCCGCTCTGGCTACTGTCGATTATATTCTGCCACTGAATCCCGAATTCCGCGGCCCGGTCGGCGGTAATCTCGGCGATCAGCGCCTCGATATATACTTGCACACGGCGCACATCGAGCTTTTCTATCACCGCGCGCAAATTGTTGTAGATCGCATCTGGCGCGGTAATAATGATCGAGTTGGTGGCCGCATCCGCCTGAATGATGCTTTGCATCATGGAAGAGCCGGCGGTTTGCGTTTGCATCGGGGCTGGGGTCATCGCCGAGGTGGCGGAAACCGTACCTGCGGAGAAGCCCGAAGGGGGGTTGGAGGCGCCGGTGGAGCCGCCAAAGGCCGAACCGCCAAAGGCCGAGCCACTTGTTTGGCCCGTACCCCCGGATGGTGAGGCTGATGGCGATGGCGATGGCGTGGTGTGGTGATAGATCGCCCGCAAGGTTTCGGCAAGTTTCACCGCGTCGGCATTTTTCAGAAAAACGACATGTATATTGCCGCCCGCGCTGGTGGGCAGATCCAGTATCGCCACCAATTGACGCAGCCGGTTAAGTGCCGCCGGATCTCCCGAACGTGCCAGCAGCGTGTTCGACCGTGCATCCGCGACAACCATAAAGCGTTGGATTTGTCCCCCTCCAGACTCCACCGAGGTTTGAGCTTGCGCTGCTTCCGCAAACAGGCGGTTAATCGTTTGTGCGACATCAATTGCCGAAGCATGCTGAAGCGATATGGAAATCGGATCGGTCCCGCTGGGTTGATCGACCGCGTGGATGATTTTTTCCAGGCGCTGAAGGTTGCTTGCGTAATCGGTGATAATCAGCGTATTGCTGTTCTGGTTGGCGGTAATGCTGTTGTTGGGGGCGATCAGCGGGCGCAGTACGGGAACCATTTGTATCGCCGATTCGTGCTCCAGCGTGAATACCTGTGTCTGGATCCGATCGCCGGCGGCAGGGCGCTTATCGTTCGGACCAAGAGTGGGGGTCTGGTAAAGCTTGGCATCGCTCTCAGGAACAATTTTGATGACGCCATAATCCTCAATCGCCGCATAACCATGCAGCCGCAATGCGGACAGGAATACATCGTATACCAGCGATCTGGGCATCGGCTTTGCTGAAACAATATTGATTGTGCCCTTGACGCGCGGATCAAGCATGAAGTTCTTCCGGGTTATCTCGCTCACCGCTTTCACCACGCCTTCAATCTCGGCGTTGACGAAGTTGAGCGTAACGACATCCGGGTCTGCGGGAGCCGCAAACTTGTTAGTGCGTAAGGCATTCGTTTCCGGAATAGCAGCCCCGGGGTTCGTTACTCGATCAGGTCCTGTTCCCCGTGGCGGCTCGGTGATTGCTGTATCGGCAGACCAGGCCTGACCGATTGAAACCAATATGACTGTCCATAAAAACCCTGCGCGTAACCCGCGATACTTCATGTTTTACCCTTTGCGGCCGCGTCGATCATGCCATGTATCATTCGTTAATTTGTGGAGTGAGAGATTCCGCGGGGGAATTGATTTCTGATGACATAGGGGAATCCGTGGATGAGCTCTTTCCCGGCCACACGAGTGTTTCGCGCAATCCATTGCGCTCCAGGATAATGTGATTCGGATGAACCTCCATGAGCCGGACACCGGGGGCGATGTCTTCGCCTTCGAGCACCGCGAGAATCTCCTTTGCATCTAGCTGGATGATCGCATATCCGTGTCTACCGGCAGAGGCCGCTACAACGCCGAGCAGTTTTATCGCGATTCCGGCTGGAGCAGCAACGTTTTGTTCACGTTGTGCAATACCGAACAAATCGCTGGCAACCACCATCTTGCCTGCCGCTTCCGCAGGCTCCCCGGTAACCGGGGTGGGACGTACGGCGGACCAAACCCAGATCCAATATGCGAGCACCGAGCCAAGTATTGCCAATGCGGCAAGCGTCGCCAAAGACACAATGGCTGTCTGTGCGAAGCTTGATCGATCGATGGAAATTCCCTGCATCCTAATATTTATTCCGGATTACTATTGGAACACCGAAAGTGTTTGTAATCGGTTAATCATCCCGCTTTCCAGCGGATAGACTGGATTGATGAGCTATAACACTGATACCATAAAGCCCGAAGGGTTTTGGCTGGGAATCCGATTGGGAAATGACTTTCATATCTCCGCGACAAGAAATCATAAACTATCGTGGAGATTGCAAAACGTTGAACAAGGTCCTTTTATGAGGCTAATTCCCGGCGTTTGATTGCTGGCGATGCAATTGTACCTTGTTCACGCTTTTCCGGTTTGACGAGTTGAACCCAACCTGGATATTTCACCAGACCGCCTCCAAAATTATCACAGGCGGGATGGATATCGGATTTAGCCAATAGCTTCTTAAACCCTTCCACGGCCGCCCCGGTCGTGATCGACAATAGGGAATTTCTTATGTAATCTTGATTCCGCTCCCTGCATACATAAAAATAATGCAGAATGCTGATTTTCATCCAACTGGTAAAGGTGATCCGTCGATGCGGACCGTGTTTAGGGGGCAGCGTGGTTTTACGTTGCTCGAAGTAATGGTGGTAGTGGTTATTCTCGGAATTCTTGCCGTAATGGTGGTGCCAAAAATCATCAGCCGGCCTGATGAAGCGCGCATAATCGCCGCGAAGCAGGACGTTGCCAGCCTGATGCAAATGCTCAAGCTTTACCGTCTCGACAATCAACGCTACCCCAAGACCGAGCAGGGGTTGCAGGCACTGGTGACAAAGCCGGCTGTTCCGCCGATTCCACCCAACTGGAAGGCGGGAGGTTATGTGGAGCGCCTTCCCAAAGATCCGTGGGGTAGTCCCTACCAGTATCTGAACCCCGGTGTACACGGAGAGATTGATGTTTTCAGTTTTGGCGCGGATGGCGTTGCTGGTGGAGAAGGCAATGACGCTGATATCGGCTCCTGGAATCTTTAAGGAATCACTGAATAAGTCAGCGAGTTTGTCCGCAGGGGGGAGGGTAATTTTGCGCCACAGGATTCCCCAAAAGCGAGGGAAGCAAGGGGGATTCATTCAGAGATTCCCTGATTTCCGGGGTGGGCGAAAATCGTGATCACCACGATCACAGCAAAGGGAAGCCGGGGTTTCACGCTTATTGAGGTGCTTGTCGCACTGGTGATCATGGGTCTTTTTGCCGGTCTGGTTACCGTCATCGTACGGCCGGATGAACGCGCGCTGCTTCGCGTCGAGGCGGAGCGGCTGGCACAGCTTCTTGATCTCGCCGGAATCGAGGCACGCATCTCGGGCAAACCCATCGCATGGACCGCTGATGGCCCGGGTTATCGGTTCTGGCGGTATCGCGAGAATACCGGATGGCTGGAAATTCGCGGTGATGAGTTGCTGCGTGCGCGAACACTGCCACAAGGTATGACGATTGCCAGCCTGCTCATCGAGACCATGCGCGCGCGCGATGCCATGCGGCTGGAATTCAGTCCTCAGGGTTCGACCATGGCTTATGCCATAAAACTGGCGCTTGGCGCGGAGTATTATACCGTTGCCGGTTCTCCGGTCGGAGAGGTGCGTGTGTTGCCGGGACAAGACAAGGCAAATAGCAAGAATGCGCCGCAATAACGAGGCCGGGTTCACGCTGATCGAAGTGCTGGCCGCATTGGCGATTATCGCGGTCGCGCTCATGGCGGCGCTGCGTGCCACGGGACAGGGTACGAGCAATGTCGGCGAATTGCGTTCTCGCCTGTTCGCCAGTTGGGTCGCGGAGAATCTGCTGGCGGAGCAGCGCGCGCGAGGGGACTGGCTGCCATCGGGCACATACCAAGGTACGGCACGTCAAGGGAATACCCATTTCATCTGGCGTGAGGAGGTCAGTGAGACGTCCAACCCGGCCTTTCGCAGGGTCAATATTTTCGTATTCGCGGTCCCCCAGGAATCCTACCTGCTTGCGCAGCTTACGGGGTTTCTGGCGCAACCGCCGGGAATAGTTCAATGAAATCCGTTTCCGGTTCGATGTCCCATGGATTTACATTGATCGAACTGCTGACCGCGTTGATTATCCTCTCTCTGCTGGCGCTGATGTCCTATCGCGGACTGGGCGCGGTGCTTGATGCGCGGGAATATGTCCGGCAGGAGACCGAGAAGTGGCGGCATGTAACATCTTTCTTCATGCGCTTTGAGCGTGACATGCAACTTGCGGCACCGCGTCCGGTACGGGTTGCATCCGGCGCCGCGCCGGCGTGGAACGGAAGGCTTCTGGCAACGCCTGAAGGCGCATCATCCCCGCATCTGGAATTCAGCCGCTTTGCCTCGACCGACGGCATGGATACTGCGCGGCGGATCGGCTACGTGCTTAACGAGAAACAGGAAATCGAGCTTTGGCTATGGCCCGGTCTCGATGTCGCGCCCGGCGTGCAACCGGAACGCTATCCCGTATTGACCGGAGTCGCCACACTCGAATTACAATATCTCAATGCCGATCGACTATGGATGAATATCTGGCCAGACATGATGGCGGGTTCGCCGATTGCCGCAATTTCTTCGATTCCCCAGGCCGTGCGTGTGCGTATCGTACTTGCCTCGGGCGAGGAAATCGAGCGCATTTTCCACTGATGTCATGAGAGCGGCGCAACGTGGCGTGGCGGTTGTGCTTGCCATGAGTGTTGTTGCACTTGCCGCGATAGCGGCAACCGCGATTATCGTCCCGCAGAGTATCTGGATGCGGCAGAATCAACTCACGAACGAGCATGTTCAGGCACAGGTCATGGTGCAAGCCGGGGTGGACTGGATTCGCGCCGTATTGAGCGATGACCGCCGCTTAAGCAATGTCGACCATCTGGGTGAAGCATGGGCCTTGCGAATGCCCGTGATGCCCATCGAGAAAGGCGAGCTTGCGAGCCATATTGATGACCAGCAGGGCATGTTCAATCTCAATAACCTGGTGCAGGAGGGAAAAGTCAGCGCCACGTATCTCGTTCGCTTCAAGCGCCTGCTGGCGCTTCTGAACTTGCCAGGCACGCTTGCCGATGCGCTTGTCGACTGGATGGATGCCGACAGCGCGCCGCAGCCGCAGGGGGGTGCCGAAGACGAGTACTATCTCGGGCTGAATCCGCCTTACCTTGCTTCCAACCGGCCGCTGACCGATGTGGCCGAACTCGCGCTGGTCCGTGGTTTTGACAGTCCGACGCGCGCCCGCCTGCGCCCGTTTGTGACGGCACTGCCGCGCTTTACTCCTGTCAACGTGAATACCGCGCCGCCGGAGGTTCTGGCCGCCATGATAGAGGGTCTGGGAATCAACAGTGCGCGTACGCTGGTCGAGCAGCGCCAGCGC
>JBDSSX010000262.1:0-1760 GCA_039928555.1 Nitrosospira sp.
CAGACGCAGACCGAGTAGTCCTTCGCAGCCTTTTTGGTGATATTTCCTACTGTCGTCGTTAACGGACGCCCTGAGGTTTGGGGTAACGGTATTGACGGGGGCGTGTTTCTGCATCCCGTGAGCATAATGAAACACACTCCGGTCATGATAACGGCTTGTTGCATCTGCATTCTTATTCTCCACCCCGCGTCCTGACGCAGTTTAGTTGACGCCCGGCTCCACCTGCACAGTTATCGGCAAAGGGTCTGCACAATACCGGCGCGGTACTAACCCGAATGTTTCATAAATTGACGCGCGTCCTCGCTGGTCTTTTGTTTCGTATGGAAATTTTGTTCAGCCGGGCGTATGAATAACTACGCCTCTCTTTCACAAAATCCCCCTACAAACCAGAATCCTGCGCAATCATCACGCGAATTTATGAAACATCCGGGCTAAATGAGCCGGATAAGACCATACTATACAATTATCGGAGGCAACTTGCATGCCACAAGTTAACAATCTTATTTATCCTTAAAAAACAAGCGGATATTTAATAATGGCAAGCCGTATGATGTAAAAGTGTCATAATTTCCGGCAACACACCGCATGCAATGGTGCGGACAGAGCAGGGGCTGGCAAGAAGCAAGAATTTAGCCCGGGTTTGATAGGTTCATTTCCCCGGAAGGGATAGCCGCCTCGTCAGCAGCCACGCAGAAAAACGTTCAATGCGCCGCTTCCGGACCGCACTGTGCCATTCGCGATAAGTGGATTTATTCAGAGATCTTTCAGGTGCTCAGCCGCTTTGCCTTCCAGTAGGCGGACTTCCAATAGGTTTCACTCAAGCGGGAAATAGTGACGCCCTGCTTTGTCGAGGCATGCAGAAACCTGCCATCCTCCAGATAGACGCCCACATGCCGGACCGATATACCCGTCTTGAAAAACACCAGATCACCCGCCCGTAACTGATTCTTGTCAACGTCTTCTCCCACCTCCACCTGAAACTCCGTCGATCTCGGCAGCACGATGCCCAATTTTGTCTTGAAGGTTACATGAACGAAGCCAGAGCAATCTATGCCATTTCTACTCAAACCGCCGATCTGATATTTTGTATTTTTCCATTGGTTATATTGCGCATAAAGGCTTTCCTTAACCAGAGGGGTATTGCCCAGGTCTACCTTTGCACCGGGTACATAGACGACTTTGGGCGATCCCCTTTCCGGGACGCTGCTGCAACCGGCGAGAGCCGTAATGATCAGCACGCTCACCATCCACAGCAATCTATTTTTCACAAGCGGCGATTCCCATATGGAATAAATTGTTTCTCTGCGGCATAGTAATTGTCTCAATAATATCTTGAGCGAATGCATTGGTACGGCATCCATGGCGGCGCGATGGCGCGATGGCGCGATGACTCGATGCCGTATTAAATTTCGGATACGGTCATGCACATCCCGCTAAACAGGTCTAACGAATTCTAAAGGATTATGCGCAAACTCAGCAATAGGAAAGTTCCATTGCCGGAATTTCATTGCGATGAATAGCGTTAAACCGGAGTAAACACGCGTTGCCGCTACAGATCAAATGAGATGGGAAAAGTATGAAAAAGCGCCCCACTACCAATGCCGGTAAGGGGCGCCGCGAAATAAATCAGCTATAAGAGCCTCTTGCAAAACTCTGTGGGAATCTGAGCGTAGGCACTGCCATCTACTGATCGAGATCAGCTGAAGGGCGGTTTTGTTAAATTTCCTGACTCGTTTTGCTCAGAAACCCTGTTTTCGATT
>JBDSSX010000263.1:0-3038 GCA_039928555.1 Nitrosospira sp.
AGGAAGGAAAAGAAGAGCTTGCTACGCAAATCTGTAAAGAACTGAGCGTGCATGCGCAACTGGAGGAGGAGATATTCTATCCTGCGGTGCGCGAAGCCATTGATGACGACGCGTTAATGAACGAAGCAATGGTGGAACATGGGTCGGCTAAGGATCTGATCGCACAGATTCAGTCCATGGCAGCATCGGATCCGATGTATGACGCAGTCGTCACCGTGCTGGGTGAGTATATTAACCATCATGTCGAAGAAGAGCAGAATGAAATGTTTCCCAAGGTACAAAAGTCGAATATGGATCTTGAGGAGCTTGGCCTTGAAATGGTCGAGCGCAAAAAGGCATTAGTAGAGGATTAAAAGAACAACGTCGAAGCCGTTTCTGAATATGTACTCGGGGTAGCCAGCCATCGAACGGATTTCTTCTCCGGTATACCGCAGTAACGAGAATTTCTCAAATATTACTTTCACAGGAGACAAACATGAGTTACGAAGATCGCGATACCTACGGCATGTACAAAAACTACGACGAAAAAGGCCCCGGGCCCCGATTAATGGGCGCTGACACACTCATCGGAAATGATGTTTACAATCAGAAGGATGAAGACTTGGGCGATATCAAGGAGATCATGCTGGATGTAAATAACGGCAAAATCGCCTATGCGGTGCTGTCTTTCGGCGGATTCCTCGGCATAGCCGACAAACTTTTCGCCGTGCCTTGGAGTGCGCTGAAACTCGATACCGGGAACAAGCGCTTCCTGCTCAACGTGGAGAAGGAGAGCCTCAAATCTGCTCCCGGATTTGACAAGGACAGCTGGCCGGATATGGCAGACCCAACCTGGCAAAACACGGTTCATTCGTACTACGGAACAAAACCCTATTAAAGATAATCCGTCAGCCTCCGCGTGCCGATAAGGTAAAAAAAGATACTTGAGAGCCTCGACCCACCGGCTTAGCTGGTGGGTTACGCCCCAACCTCATTCAGATCCGGCGTGAAGGAACGGTGTAGTTATTCATACGCCCGACTGAACAAAATTTCCATACGAAACGAAAGACCAGCGAGGGCACGCGTCAATTTATGAAACATTCGGGCCAATAGGCAGTTCCAAATTTCTTCGTAAAGCCTAAATGAATTGTCGTCAACTCATTGGTATTGGCGGCGGCGGGAGTGTATTGTCTGGCGGTGGAGGCGGCGGAAATGAAATACCTGGTGGCGGTTGGGATGGCGTTCCTTGCGGCTGATTGCGAGAATCATCCATGATCTGACCTGATATGGGAATATGATGACCTTTGCCGCACATGCATTGCGTATAACCCATGTCATGACGTTGCTGCTGGATATTGCCTGAAGCCTTGGCAGTGCCAGTTCAGGATTATCAAGTCACCGGTACGGGAACGAACCTCCACAGAGATTCCATAGTTCAATGAAGACTTGCTTGAATGCCAGAAAAGCGTGCGACCAGACCGTCGGCATCAATACCCGCCCTGCCAGCCATATATAAAGCCGCCTGGATATCGAAACTGTCCGATGCGGGATGCAGGACAAGCAGATGAAGGTGATGGGCGATTGCCGACTGTGTGGCGCGATCAGGGGGACGACGACGTCTGGCGGTGAGCCATGACAGGGCCGCCAGCAGCAGACTGACCGAGGGTTGGTCTTGCTCGTCTTTGGAATTCCGCATATTCAAGAGTGATTTGAGACGCACATCCACCGGTTTGCCATTGTAAAAGTCTGGTGTGCGGGCCAAGAACATCGTTGCGGATTACTACAACAGTACCGCACAAGCCGCGCTACAAATAATATTAACGATAATGATAATGATTGTCAATCTTATTAACGTTATTTGACATTAATCCGATATATTTATGCGGTAAGAGAATATGAATCTGTTCCGGGCGTGACCCGAGTCCAACCCAGGGCATCAACCGCGTGACTTGGACGCACCGATATCAGCTTCCGCCCGCATTGTTGCCGCCGGATTAATAACAATGTCTTATGCGATCTGCCGTACAGACCGGTACGTGGGAGTAAGATACATTTACGGATGGGTTCGGGCTCCCCGCCACCTTGTTTCCTGGCAGCGCCCTGCCCACCCGTTGATCACCCCAAGGAGGTCTTATGAGTACCAACGACATGCAATCATGTATTGAAGCCTGTACGCACTGCCACCAGACCTGCCTGGAAACAGCGATGAACCATTGCCTCGAAACAGGCGGCAAACACGTCGAGGCCGGGCATTTTCGCGTGATGCTAAACTGCGCGAACATGTGTCAGACCTCGGCTGATTTCATGCTGAGTGGCTCGGATTTCAGTGATCAGGTCTGCGCAGTTTGTGCGGAGATCTGCGAAGCCTGCGCCGACAGCTGCGAGGAAGTGGGCGACATGGATGACTGCATTGCAGCGTGCCGGAAATGTGCCGAGAGTTGCCGCGAAATGTCCGGCACAAGCTGATCCGGAGGCAGGCTATACGAAGTTGAGGTAATACGAGCCGCGTCAAATCCCGGTCCGGACAAGCGTTGTTCATTGGCGAACCGGACCACCGTCCTCGCGTAACGCAATATAGCTCTGCAGAACATATTCCTTGAGCATGCGCGCATCGAAGGTGAAATCTCCGAGGATTCGTGGCGTAACGTTACGGTATGTCGGGTAGGGAGGGTTGATCACCGCGTTGCGCGCTTCCGGCATCACGGCGGAAGGCACCCGCATCACCAGATGGGTTGCGCTTCAAGCCGCGTCTTGCCAAATGCCTATCTTTTATATGTTTTTCGCGCACACCCCTATTTGCGGGATAATGGCGGTTTCGACTCTACCTGCCACAATCCATTTTTTTCCATGCACCTCTCAATCATTATTCCAGCTTTTAATGAAGAACGTCTGATTGAACACTGTCTGCAATCCATTTCTGCATCGCTCGCCGAAAACTGCAAGCCCGGTTTTACATCCGAAATCATTGTGGTCGACAACAATTCCACCGACAACACGGCCAATCTGGCAAGGCAGGCTGGTGCCCGGGTCGTCTTTGAGCCGATCAATCAGATTGGCCG
>JBDSSX010000264.1:0-6286 GCA_039928555.1 Nitrosospira sp.
ATGGGTTTTGGCGCATCGCGTTCAGAGGCGCGTCAGATCGTGCGTCATAATGGGATACTGGTAAATGGACGGAGAGTCAATATACCATCCTACCAGGTGAAGCCGGGTGACGTGGTCGAAGTGGCGGAGAGAGCAAAAAGCCATCTGCGTATCAAGGCTGCGGTGGAAGCTGCGGAGCAGCGCAATTTTCCGGAATGGATAGAGATGGATGTCAAGGCCATGAAGGGAACGTTCAAGACCAAACCAGAGCGCTCCGAGTTGCCATCAAGCATTAATGAATCGTTAGTCATTGAATTGTATTCCAAATAATCAACTGCCAAGCTTTCCGCAAAAGGATCAGGCTATGCCAAGTAACATTTTTCTTACGCCACGCATTATTGACGTTCAGAATTTCTCGCCGCTGCATGCCAAAGTCACCATGGAGCCGTTCGAGCGGGGCTATGGGCATACTTTAGGGAACGCGTTACGCCGTATCTTGTTATCTTCCATGCCGGGATTCGCGCCGACTGAGGTTCAGATCAGCGGGGTCGTGCATGAATATTCCGCTCTCGATGGTGTGCAGGAGGACGTAGTCGATATCCTGCTTAATCTGAAAGGCATTGTTCTGAAGCTGCATAACCGCACCGAAGCTGTTTTGATTCTTAAAAAGAAGGGCGAAGGGACCGTTACCGCGGGTGATATCGAGGCCGGACACGACGTGGAGATTATTAATCCAGACCATGTTGTCGCGCATCTCACCGCCGGCGGAAAATTAGATATGCAAATCAAAGTGGAGTTGGGGCGTGGTTACGTACCGGGAACAGTCCGGCAACAAGCAAGTGAAGGCCGTGCTATCGGCAGTATTTTACTGGATGCTTCCTTCAGCCCAGTAAGACGCGTAAGTTACGCGGTGGAGAGTGCGCGCGTCGAACAGCGTACTGACCTCGACAAGCTGGTTATGGATATTGAAACAAATGGTGTGGTCGATCCCGAGGAGGCGATTCGTTATGCCGCGAAAGTGCTGGTTGAGCAGCTTTCCGTATTTGCTGATCTCAAAGGCACGCCATTACCGGTGGAGCAGCCTAAGTTGCCGCAGATTGATCCGGTATTACTGCGTCCAGTGGATGATCTTGAGCTTACCGTACGTTCCGCCAACTGCCTTAAGGCCGAGAACATTTACTATATTGGCGATCTAATTCAACGCACAGAGACCGAACTGCTGAAGACTCCCAATCTGGGAAGAAAATCTCTCAATGAGATCAAGGAAGTACTTGCCTCGCGCGGATTAACGCTGGGAATGAAATTGGAAAGCTGGCCTCCTGCCAATCTTGAGAAAAGCAAAAAGGAAACAAGTCATGCGGCACCATAATGGACTCAGGAAACTAAATCGCACCAGTAGTCATCGCCTGGCAATGCTGCGTAACATGACTAATTCGTTGTTGCGGCATGAGGTTATCAAAACTACGCTGCCTAAAGCCAAAGAGTTACGTCGCGTCATTGAGCCAATGATAACGCTTGGCAAAAAACCGTCGCTGGCTAACCGGCGCCTGGCATTTAACCGTCTGCGTGACCGCGATATGGTCGGTAAATTATTTGCTGAACTGGGTCCCCGTTATCAGGCACGAAACGGCGGCTACCTGCGTATTCTTAAATATGGGTTCCGCATTGGGGATAATGCGCCCATGGCGTTGGTTGAATTATTGGATCGTCCGCAGCCGGTGGAGGCACCTGTTGTGGCGAAAACCGATACATAAATTATATCTGTACGACACGAAGGCAAAAAGCCGGGTTACCCCGGCTTTTTTACGCATAATGAGCTTATAATCTGTGGCGTGGCAGTCATAAACACAGATAAACCTGGTCTGACCGTTGACCGCTCATTTATTTTCTTTTTCTAGTTGATACCATTCTGATGGATCTAACGAGCTGGACTGACGAAGAAATTATTTCTGTACGTGAAAAGCTTCACGTGTGGCGCCTCCAACGCGAGGCGCCAACTTGGGGAAATAAATTCCTGAATTGGACGGGGTTTCTGGGTGCCTTTGCATTTCTAACCGGGCTGACCGATATGTTTTTTGGTGGTCCGACCGTGGTGAATATCCTCTTGATCGTACTCGGCGCTCTTGCCGGTTTTTCGTGGTACAGGGGTGACAAGCAACATAAAAAAAATATAAGCTTTCTTGATAAACTGAATCAAGAGCTTGTTCGGCGTGGCCATAAATTCTGAGCGTTACTTCAAATTCCACTTGGCGGCGGGTGTCAGATGCGACACAGGTTTCTGTGGTGGAAAATTATCCGTTGACTTATCCTGATCACGGAATGTCGCCAGATAAAGGGATTGATGCAAGTATGCTTGATAACAGAGATGTTGCGCTTTTTACCGCTCTCTGTCAGTTTGTATGGATTCAAGGGGAGCCATTGCCTTTGATATATGAAATAGAAAATCAGATCTATACAAAGCATGGAATCAATTTACCGGTATTGAAACATCTAGAGGCCATTGGATTGGTATCTTTAGCGTCAGCTGGGTATGTGAAGAAAAGATTCGGCAAACATACCCGTTTATTTTATTATGGTAAGCCGACGAAAATACAATTTTCTCAAGCAGCAAACAATCAATTGGATCTCGGCCACGTTCTCCTGACTGATTTAGGGAAAGCTCTAGTCGCTGTTTGTAACGTAAAGCGAAATCAGGAGTTCTATGAGTATGTAATCGAGAAATGGTTTCACCGAGGGATGGTTGTATCATCCATCCTGGCACATCGCTAAATATGTTTTTGGGTTATTTCTAATATCTGCCGCGGGCATCCGCCGTGTGAATTTCGTGGGTGTCGAAGTTGATTACTCATTTTTTCAGCTCATTTCTTACTTGTCTTTCAATTTGGTGTCACGACCCGTAATGACTCTTTGCCCCACTTGATCTTCACTTTTCTGGTAAGTCCACTACAGGGCGGACGGTACGGTTTTTACGACACATGGTAGGGTTGCTTGCAATGCCCTGAAATAGCAGGGCTATTCCGCGTCGTTGCGTATTGCGACGAAGCGAGTCGGCAGACAATCAGCGAAATGGCTGCTCGCAAATCCGGATTCTTTGCGGTGTCCTTTATTCACATCAGGTACGTATCGATTCCTGTCAGCAATAAATCATATTGAGCTTCCACCAGTTCCTTAATCATCAGCGCCGGCATGCCGCCAACTACATTATCCTCCAGTGCCAGCCAACCTACCGCATCCGTCGGTCCCAAGCTGATGACGTAACCTAAATCGCGATGCAAATAGGGTTCAAGTAATTTGAAGGAGCCTGAGTGGCGTAAAATATTTCGTGCCGCCAGCTTTCCTTTGCGTACAGCGGATTGTGCTGTCAGGGTATCGGAACCGAAGGATTGATAAATGGAGCAGTCACCCGCAGTAAAGATGTTCTGCAGCGGCTTATGTTCGACCATAACCTGTCCGAAGGTATTAGCGAAAAATAAAGTTTCGGGTTTTTTGCCAAGGAACAGAAGAGACATCGCGGAAGGCAAATTAAATTTCCGGCCGGTTTCGTTTTCTTCCAGAAATATGCTACCCGCTTCCTGTCCGTGATAATACGTATTAGGGTGGAAATCAATATCCAGATCAGACATGCGTGCCTGAGCATAGGTGGAAAAACCGGTCGTAAACTGGTTGAGTACGCGATCCGCCCCATGGATCAAACGTAGCTTACTTTCAATCTTCCGGCGCCGGAGGAAATGCGCAATTTCAAAAAGAAACTGGATTCCGGTGGCACCCCCGCCTATTACGGAAATGAATTGCTCGCCCTTTTTGCTCGTATTCAGCCGGCTATCTAACAAACTGGAGCCTGGGGTGGTCATGAAGTCATGCAGATCGAAAACATTCTCCACTTTATCCATCTTCACTACCGCGGAACCTGAAGTGATTAAAATATAATCAAATTCCAGGATCTCGTCATTAACGACCAGAAATTTATTGTTTTGCCATTGTCGTAGCGATTCTTCATCCGGAATCAGTGCAGCACAGACGTGACGGCAACCAAAGCGGCGCTCGAGAGCGGAAAACGGTATCAAAAAATCTTGCAGCGGGTATCTGAAAGTTTCATGCAGATGGGTGATCTTGAGGTGATGAGATCGGGGGTCGACAATGGTAATGTCAGCATCTGGCATATAGCGCAAGACATTGATTAATGCCGCGATTCCGGCGTAACCACCACCCACAATCACAATCTTGAGTTGCTTGTGCCTGGATATATAAAATGGTAGAAAGGCCACAATTTCCCCTTTGCAGATACTAGGTCAGCTCTGGTATTTCCAGCAACCTCTTTTTAAAACTCAACGCAGCCCCAATTCATAGAATGCAATATGAATAAACCGTGGGTTGTCTCAATGTATGGCCAAAATGGCGATCAGCGCGAGCAGCGTAGCATGAATGTTTTGAGTGAGGCACTGCATTTTGACTCGGGGTGCGAATCTATTGGCAAGGCTGCAATAATTTTAGGGTATCTTCTCTGATCTCCAATTTCTGATTGCCCATTTCCAGAATGACGCGACGCCGCTTTCAGTCAATTCTGTCGGCGGTATCTGACCAAGGAAACGTACTGCCATTATCAGTTGCGATACTGGATCCGCGGTAATAATTGGTGCTGCGTGCGTTTGTTTGCTGAGTTTCTCACCCAGAGCGTTGACTACCACGGGTAGATGCATGTATGTCGGCGTAGGGTAACCCAGCAGTTGTTGCAGATGAACCTGGCGAGGTGTGGAGTCCAGGAGGTCCTCGCCGCGTACCACATGGGTGACGCCTTGCTCGGCATCGTCCACCACCACCGCCAATTGGTAAGCAAAAATGCCGTCGGCCCGGCGCAGTACGAAATCGCCAATATCACGTTCCAGTCGTTGTCGTATCAAGCCTCGTAACGCATCCTTAATTTCAATCAGGTTGTTACCGGTTCGTACTCGTAATGCCTGAGAGCGCTCTGCGCCGGGAAGACTGTCACGGCAAGTGCCGGGATAAAATGGACTATCTCTACCCATGATGCTGGAATCGGCAATTTCTTTGCGGCTGCAGGCGCAGGGGTAAATCAAGTTCCGTTTTTCGAGTAGGGTGAGTGCAGCCTGATAGGCGTCATTTCGCTGGTTTTGATAAACTACTTCGCCATCCCATTCCATTCCTAATACTTCAAGCGTGCTCAGGATCTCTTTGGACGCACCGGGAGTTTCGCGTGATGGGTCCAGATTCTCGATCCTGACCAGCCATTCACCGTTGCGGGATTTTGCTTCCAGATAACTACCTACCGCCGCAACAAGAGAACCAAAATGTAGCGGTCCGGTAGGGGATGGAGCAAAGCGCCCACGATAGGTTGGGAAGGCAAGCAAACTACCAGTCACGGTTATCACAGACAAATATTTGCGAAGTATTTCTTCCGACGGTACAGGCTTGATATAGACCGGATATGAAATCGGTTCGCGGTCGATGCCTGGTTCTCTCATCGCTCCAGAATTCCGCATCTCCACCAGTAGGTGATACCGCCTGATTCATTCGGGTAGGCGACACGAAGCACCGTCAACGATCATTTATCTCTTGAATCATCAGTTCCAAATAAACAGTATTGGAGCACCTCTCGGGACTCTCGTGAATAAACGATCCGGATCTGACCTCAAACAACATCAGTATACTCAAATAGCAACATGTGCGGCACCGCTGTTTCTGGCAGCGAGGGTGAATGAAACCAGGGAACCAGCAAGTTGATGGGGTCGGATAACCCTTTTCAACAGGCAGATAGGATCCCTTAAGGCATGAATAAGCCATAAATATGGACTGTGGTTTCCTCGTTCCCCGCTTCAATTCAAAAGCAGGCTTTAACGGTTTCTAATCCGAATGTTTCATAAATTGGCGTAATGATTGAGCAGGATTTTGTTTTGCAGGGGGATGCTGTGAAAGAGTGGCGTAGTTATTCATATACCCGACTGAACAAAATTTCCATACGAAACAAAAGAGACCAGCGAGGACGCGCGTCAATTTATGAAACATCCGGGTTAAGTGACCCGGACTCGGCAGGCCCCAATTACATTTTCTAACCAACAAATAACCTTTATATCAAGATGGATTTATACTACAATTTTATCACCCCAAAACAGGTGAAGGCGGGAGCGAATTCACCCGCAGGCGAAGCAAGTGTCGAGCGGGTTGACTGGCGGGAGCTTACCCCCTGTTTGTCCGACAAACTGCTTGACTTGGCGCATCTTCGGGGATAGTCTTCACGGGGTTGTGGGTATGTAATGATTTAGTAATATAGCGGCGGCTTATTCTGACTGCG
>JBDSSX010000265.1:0-2066 GCA_039928555.1 Nitrosospira sp.
GCTACAACCGCTTTACGATATCTACTCATTCAAGATACTACCGGCAATGGGCAAACTCGTTGCCAAAGATCAGGATAGCTATCGCTATCTCGCCGAATCCATTCGTGTACATCCCTCCCAGGAAGAATTGAAACAGTTGATGCGGTACGCAGGATTCGAGCGCGTAGAGTATTTTAATCTGGCTGCCAGTGCTGTTGCCCTACATCGGGGCTATAAATTTTAGTGCAGTGCGCCGGATTTAGGGTGATTTGAGAGTAACTCAACAAGGCTCCACTTCCCTTTAACCTTTAGTCTGACTCGCGCACGTTCTCGCGTTCAGCGGAAAAGCTGAACATCGGACCCTTCGATACCCGCTTCCACAGGGTTATGTGTGTAATCGCACATACGAATCTGATCAGAATATTTATTATCGATTACTCGCTTGCCGCCTGAACCGAGTACCCGCGCAGCTTTGTTGATTCTATTTAATCAGATTAAGTCCTTTTCGAGGGCTTCCAGGGATGACTGCCGCCCGCCACGTCGTACTCTTGTTTGGCGAAATTTTGATAGACCGGTTTCCCGGCCAGGAAGTCTTGGGAGGTGCGCCATTCAATGTTGCCCGGCACCTGCACGCTTTTGGCTGTGTGCCGGTCCTGGTCACCCGGATAGGGCAGGATAATGCGGGCGCACGCATATTGCAGGCCCTGGAAAGTGCTGGACTATCCATACATGGTGTACAGCTCGATTCCATACACTCAACTGGTGTGGTGGAGGTAACGCTTACCGCTGAGGGCCACCGGTTCGATATTCTTCCCGATCGAGCCTATGACCATATTCATCCCCGTTTATCCCGAATGACCGCCTTGGCCGCAAACCCGGAACTGGTCTATTTCGGAACATTGGCCCAGCGTGCCAATTCGCATCGAGCCTTGCGTCACATGTTGCGCGCGGCAGGGGGGCGGCGCTTTTTTGATGTTAATTTGCGTAATCCCTGGATATCCGCGGAGAGACTGGACTGGTCACTGCAACATGCGGATTTTGTCAAAGCCAATGACACTGAGCTTGAATGTATTACGCGGCTACTCGACCTGGAAGCGGCGTCTGCCGAAGTCCAGGCAAAAGCATTGGTTCAGCGATATCAATTGCGGGGACTGCTCATAACTTGTGGCGCGGCAGGCGCCTGGTGGCTGGATGATTCGGCACAACTGACGGAGATGGCTGCTGATTCCATAGCAGGTATTCGTGACACGGTAGGTGCCGGCGACGCATTCTCCGCGGTTTTCATGCTTGGGCTATTACATGACTGGACGGTACCGGTCACCTTGCAGCGGGCACATCATTTCGCCGGGGCCATATGCCGGATACGTGGTGCGATTCCAGAGCACAACGATTTCTATAAGCCATTCCTTGAAGAATGGTTGGAGCGGAGATGAAAGAATTATATGTGCTGATGCTAAGCCTCCACGGATTGATTCGGGGGAATGATCTGGAACTTGGGCGCGATGCTGATACCGGCGGTCAAATCTTATACGTCGTGGAACTGGCCCGGTCACTTGCTCGTCAACGACAAGTAGGCAAGGTGGATTTGCTAACCCGCCGGGTAGAAGATCCCGCCATCTCGGCGGACTACGCCTGTCCTGAGGAGATCCTGGGCGATCACGCCCGGATTATTCGCCTTCGATGCGGGCCTCGTCGCTACCTGCGTAAGGAAAGTCTTTGGCCTTATCTCGACCAACTGGTGGATCGGGTATTGCTTTTTCTGCGCGAGCAGAAGCGCTTGCCCGATGTCATCCACAGCCATTATGCCGATGCCGGGTATGTTGGAATGCAGCTCTCTCAATTGCTGGGTATTCCGCAGATCCATACCGGTCACTCACTAGGACGCAGCAAACAGCAGCATCTGCTAGCGCAAGGCCGTAAACCACAGGCGTTGGAACGTCAGTTTAATTTTCACCGGCGCATCGCTGCCGAGGAAGCTATATTGCAACAAGCCAGCTTGATCATAACCAGCACGCCTCAGGAAAGTGCCCAGCAATATGGTTTATATACTAATTATCAGCCCGAGCGTGCAGTTGTTATCCCGCCCG
>JBDSSX010000266.1:0-2166 GCA_039928555.1 Nitrosospira sp.
CCACTGTCAGTGCCGATACCTCGCAACGGCAGGGAGGATTCGAGCAGCAGGATCGCTCCGCCACGCGCCACGGCGGAAACAGGGAAACAATGACCGCACCACATGTCAAGAGCACCGATATCGGCACGAGCCGTATTTCGGGTGGCGGAAACCGGTTGGTGGATACGTTTGCCTAGCAGCCTGCCGGATTTAGGTTTAAAGAATCGGCGGCAAAAGCCGGTGTAAAAATATCTGACCGGTCCATATTTCGCCGCTCTTTCGGCCAATAGAGGAGCACGCAGAATTCTCGGCATATGATACTCATGGAATCAATTGCCCGCACCACTTCTAAAGAAAGTGCCAGCACCGCCGTTATCAAGTTATTGCTACTCAAATCATGTTATCGGATTCGACATGCAGAGTACCTACGATTACTGGCTGGTCACGCTATCGCTCGTCGTTGCCACGCCTGCCTCTTATACCGCCCTCGATCTGTCGGGCCATATTTCCGTATTGACTCGGCCCAGGTTTCGCCACGCATGGCTGGCCGGTGGCGCTGCGGCGATGGGCATCGGCATCTGGTCGATGCATTTCATCGGGATGCTCGCCTTCTCGCTGCCCATCCCGCTCGGTTACGATTTGGCGACTACCGGCTACTCGCTTTTGATCGCCATGCTGCTCTCCTATTCCGTGCTGTATGTCGTCAGGCAAACAAAACTGACACCTTTGCGTCTCATCACAGGTGGCACCCTGATGGGCTTTGGCATCTCCGGCATGCATTACACCGCATGGCCGCCATGCGGATGCACCCCGCCATTCACTACGATCCGGTGCTGTTCGTCACTTCGATTGTTGTTGCCATCGCCGCGGTCAATGCCGCCCTGTGGATTGCGTATACGCTCAGTGACTCGGATCAGACCCACCTGATCGCCAAGCGCATTGGCGCCGCTTTTTTGATGGGCATCGGGATTACCGGGATGTTCCGGCATCAAGTTCCGAGATAACGCCTTTTTCCCCCTCTGTTTTCGGCATTATCCGCCGGCAATTGGCTTGATAATCCGTATCACACTATGCAACGGAGCACGATCATGGCAAGCAAGGCAAATGCACCAGGCAGGGAAGACAGGGGAGCCAGAATGGAAAAAAAATCCGGAGGTAAAAAACTGACACTGGTTATTGCTTCGGTAGTATTGCTGCTCGGAGCCGGAGGCGGGGGCGCAGCCTGGTATATGAGCCGAGCCCACGATGGAGCACAGTTCCAGACAAGGCACGCATCACCGGTTTTTGTGCATCTGGAAACATTCACAGTCAACCTGCAGTCCGAACACGGTGATCAGCATCTTCAAACTAATCTGACCCTGAAGATGGAAGACGCCTCAGCGGCTGATTTGATCAAACTTCACATGCCTGAGGTACGTAATCGCGTCCTGCTGCTGCTTTCCGGCAAGGCCGCATCACAAATCAGTGGCATTGAGGGAAAGAAGAAGCTCGCTTCCGAACTGCTGGCGGAAATAAAACAGCCCCCCAGCGAGAACAGCCCTGGGCATGCCGTTCAAAGCGTGCTTTTTACTTCGTTCGTAATTCAGTAGTCATTGGCCGTATCATGAGCAACGACTTTCTTTCGAAGGAAGAAGTGGAGGCCCTGCTAAAGGGCGTTATCGGTGGCGATGCGACCGATGGGGCTAAGCCGGTCGCCGGTTTCCGTCCCTATAATCTGGCGACACAGGAACGTATCGTGCGCGGGCGCATGCCCACGCTTGAAATCATCAACGAGCGTTTCGCAAGGCTCTTGCGCCTTGGTTTATTCAATTTTCTGCGCCGCAGCGCGAATGTCACGGTCGGTCCGGTACGGGCAATCAAATTCAGTGAGTTTGTACGCCATCTGGTGGCGCCGAGCAATCTGAATCTGGTTCATGTCAAGCCACTGCGCGGTACATCACTGTTCGTATTCGACCCGACCCTCGTGTTTCTGGTGGTGGACAACCTGTTCGGCGGCGATGGCCGCTTTCACCCCAGTTCAGAGGGCCGCGATTTCACTCAGACCGAGCAGCGCATTATTCAACGATTGCTTAACCTGGTGTTCGACAGCTACGGCAAGTCGTGGCAACCGGTTTATCCAATCGAGTTTGAATATGTACGGGCAGAAACAAACACTCAGTTCGCGAATGTGGCTACCCCCAACGAAGT
>JBDSSX010000267.1:0-8037 GCA_039928555.1 Nitrosospira sp.
TTAGGATGCGTCTGTATGCTCATCAAAATACCAAATCCCAGCAGCATTGTCACCATTGATGTGCCGCCGTAGCTGATCAATGGCAGCGGGACTCCCACCACGGGCAGAATGCCGATAACCATGCCGATGTTGACGAAAATATAAGTGAAGAAAGTCAGTGTGATCGAGCCGGCGATAAGACGCGTAAACTGAGTCGAGGCATTGGCGGCGATAATCATACCGCGCCCTATTACCAACAGATATAGCAGCAACAGCAATGAATTACCGATCAGGCCGAATTCCTCCGAGAATACCGCGAAGATGAAATCGGTACTTTTTTCGGGGAGAAAATCGAGATGGGTCTGGGTTCCGTTCTGCCAGCCCTTCCCGAGAACACCCCCGGATCCTATGGCAATGGTGGACTGGATGGTATGGTAGCCGGCTCCCAGCGCATCCTGCGTCGGATCAAGCAGTGTCATGACACGCCGGCGCTGGTAATCGTGCATCATTGACCACAGGATTGGAAGACTCCCGGCCCCGGCGATCAACAGTGCCGCCATAATACGCCACGACAAGCCGGTTAGGAACAGAACGTAGAAACCGCTGGAGGCGATCAGCAATGCGGTGCCCAAATCCGGTTGACGCATGATCATCGCGACTGGAATCAGCAGCAGCAACGTAGCGACTGCGTAATCCCTCAGCCGCAGGGTGGCTTCATGTTTGTCAAAATACCACGCCATCATTAGCGGCACGGCTATTTTCATCAACTCGGAAGGCTGGATACGCGTCACACCAATGTTCAGCCAGCGCCGCGCACCATTGTTGATTTCACCGAATAGCGCCACGCCAAGCAACAGGAAAAGACCGGCTACGTATATCGGCAGGGCGATACGCATGATATGCTGCAACGGAATATTCGCGATCAGCCACATGATGCCAAGCGCCACCAGCATGTTGATCGCCTGATTAGTGACGCGACTCAGGTTCGCGTCGGTGGCGCTATACAGCGTGGCGAGGCCAGTCAGCATTAGCAGCAGAATTCCGCTCAGCAAAAAGCCATCGACATAGCGCGTGAGGTAGTGCCATAAGCGCAATGGCTTAATCATGCGCGCCTTCCTCATCTTCGGGAATGGTCTTTGCCGCGGCTTCTTCCGGCAACTTGCCGAGCAGATAGTAGTCCATTACCAGCCTGGCGACTGGTGCGGCGGTAGCGCCGCCGTGACCGCCGTTTTCCACCAGTACCGCCAGCGCTATTCTTGGGTTTTCCGCGGGCGCGTAGGCAATGAACAGCGCGTGGTCGCGATGACGTTCCTGAACCTTGCTCTCCACATATTTTTCCCCTTGTTTCATGCCGACCACTTGTGACGTACCGGTCTTTCCCGCAAAGGTATAGGCGGCGTCTGTGCCGGCGAGCGCCGCGGTGCCACCAGGCCGGGTTACTGCTATCAGCGCGTTTTGAACGTGCGTCAGGTTAATGGGATTGAGATTGAGGGTGTATAGAGGTTGCGTAACGATTTCGCGCACTTCTCCATTCCTGTTATTGTGCACCTGCTTTACCAGATGCGGACGGAAGGCGGTACCCTTGCTGGCGAGGATCGCGGTAGCGAAAGCCAGTTGCAGGGGTGTGGTCAGATTGTAGCCTTGGCCGATACCTACGGAAATAGTGTCACCTGCGTACCATTTCTGCTTGTATCGCTTCATTTTCCATTCCTGCGAGGGCAATAGTCCACTGGCTTCGCCTTCGATATCGATCCCGGTTTTCTTCCCCAGCCCGAACTGACCGGTGAAATTGAAAATGTTGTCTATCCCGAGGTCATTGGCAAGCCCGTAATAATAAGTATCACACGATACGACCAGAGATTTGTGCAGATCCACATAGCCGTGGCCGCCGGCTTTCCAGTCACGGAAGCGGTGGGTGCTGCCCGGCAGGCTGAAGTATCCGGGATCACTGATTCCTTGCTGGGGCGTGCGTTTCTTCAGCTCGAGGCCGGCCAGCGCCATGAATGGCTTGAACGTGGAACCTGGTGGATACAATCCGCGCAAAGCCCGGTTGTTCAGCGGCCTGTCGATGGAGTTGTTCAGCAAGTCCCAGCTCTCGGAGTCGATACCATCGACAAACAGATTGGGATCGAAGCCCGGCTTGCTGACGAATGCCAGCACGTCGCCGGTGGCAGGATCAATCGCCACCAGCGCGCCACGCCGGTCTCCAAATGCTTTTTCCGCAATCTCCTGCAACTTGATATCGAGCGATAACGTCAGATTATTGCCCGAGATGGGCGGGGTACGGGATATTGTCCTTATTACCCGGCCGGCCGCATCGGTTTCCATTTCCTCGAAGCCGGTGATACCGTGCAGTTCCTTCTCGTAGCTTTGTTCGATGCCGATTTTGCCCATATACAGCGAGCCGCGATAATTGGGCAGGTTTTCGTTCGCCTCCAATTGCTCCAGATCTTTATCGTTGATGCGGCCAATATAACCCACCACATGTGACGCAATTTCCCCTTTTGGGTACTGGCGGAACAAGCGCGCTTTAATTTCCACTCCCGGAAAACGATAGCGGTTGGCGGCGAAGCGCGCGACTTCCACATCCGATAAACGAGTGCGAATGGGCAGGCTTTCAAATCGCTTGCTTTCGTCCATCAGTTTCTTGAAACGCTTGCGATCTCTCGCCGCTATCTCGATTACGGTGGACAACTCGTTGATGAGAGCTTCCAGGTTGGCAACCTTGCTTGGCACGATTTCGAGCGTATAAGCCGAGTAGTTGTGTGCCAATACCTCGCCGTTACGGTCGAAAATCAGACCTCGGTTAGGGACGACAGGTGCAATGGATATTCGGTTGGCTTCCGCCAGAGTGTGATAGTGGTCGCGTTGCGACACCTGCAGGTAAAAGAAGCGGGCAAATAACAAAAGGAACAGTAACAGCACGAGCACTGCGCCGATTGCAAGTCGTAATTGGAAATTATGCAGCTCCCGCGGGTGATTCCGAAGCTCTACTCTGCGCTTCATAATCCCGGATTCCGCAACGGTAGCGCGCCCACCATAAAGGTGAAAGGCAAGTAGCGCAAGAAGTCTTTGCGGATCATGGTGCTAAACCAACGAATGAGCGGTCAACTACGATTTAGGATAACGCATTGGAATCAGACCTGGGCCTCTGGGGTATTCTCAATAATGAGGAGAGTAGCGGCCAAAACACTGTACCGGTAGCGCTGGCAAGAAAAAAATCCCAACCGGGAAAATCGAACCCATCCAGCAGCCAGGTAAGAAGCATGACGGATTGTCCGATGAGCAATATCAATCCCATCTGAGGGGCCTGCTGCAGTAGCCCAAAATTATGCAAGCGCCGGTGGAATAACAACGCGACAAAAGCCATTATGCTATATGCCAGCGCATGCTGGCCGAATGTGCTGGCATTGCCAATATCCATTAACAAGCCCATGCCAAAGGCGGTACTCATACCGGCCCGCTGCGGTTGGTTGATACACCAGTAAAGTATCGTCAATGCGGCGAAATCAGGCCAAAACGTCAGTAGAGCATCCTTTAACGGTAACAGATTCAGCAATAGCGCTGCCATCAGGCTGAAAACGATAAATGAGCCTTTGACAGGCCGCAGAATTTCCTGCCTGGGATGATTAGCGAATGCCAATTTTCCCTCGCTTCTTGCCCTCGGGCTGGGGTTTGACTTCGAATGTATCGGCCGGATTTTCCATTATGGGCATCATCGCTGACAATATCAGCAACTGCCGATGGCGGCCCACTCCAGCGGCGGGTGTGCAGGTAACGCGGGCAAAAATATAAGTAGGGTTGCGCTCGATTTTCGATACCACTGCCACAGGAAGACCGGGTGGATAAACACCATCTATCCCTGAAGTCACCAGCATATCGCCCTCTTCGATATCGGTGTTAACTGCCACATAACGCAATTCCAGCGTTCCATCCTTGCCTGTGCCGGATACCACCGAGCGCAGGCCATTGCGGACCACCTGCACCGGGACCGAGTGATCCTTATCGGTAATAAGCGTGACTTCGGACAGCCACGGAGAGTTGCGAGTGATCTGTCCCACTACGCCTGCATCGTCCACCACTACCTGGCCTGGCTGAATACCGCTCTGGCTGCCTTTATCTAGTATGACCTTGCGGTTGAATGGATCGCGCGGGACGTGCAGAATTTCAGCCATAACAGCTTTACTTTCCACACGCTGTGCGGCTTCCAGCAGTTTACGCAATTGTGTATTCTCAGCCTCCAGTGCCTGTAGCTGCTGGAGTTGTCCACGCTCGGCAAGGTACCGCTGCTTGAGATATTCGTTTTCGTCTGTCAAATGCTGACTGACGAAAAATTCGCTCGCCGTGTTATAGATCTGTGCGGGTACATTGGCCAGCTTTTGTAATGGATAAATCACTACACTGAAAGCCTGGCGAATTTCGGAGAGATATTTAAACCGGGCATCAGCCACCATCAACAGCAAAGACAGTAATACAAAAAACCCCAGTCGAGCCAGCAAACTGGGGCCTTGCCTGAAAAACTGCGGGGCCGTTTCCATTACGTCTCAGTTTCGGGGGTTCCCCATTCAGAATGCATCCCGCCAGGGATTGAGGGGAATGCGTCGACCCATTTAATCACTGGCAAATATACCGACCAAATGGTCCATATTTTCGAGCGCAACACCCGATCCACGCACGACGCAAGTAAGCGGGTCTTCCGCAATGATTACCGACAAGCCGGTTTCTTCCATCAGCAAGCGATCGATGTCGCGCAGCAATGCGCCACCGCCGGTTAGCACCATGCCTTTTTCGGCGATGTCCGCTCCGAGCTCGGGCAGCGTGTGTTCCAGCGCGGATTTGACCGCGCTGACGATGCTGTTCAGGGGATCGGTCAGTGCTTCAAGGATTTCGTTGCTGGAAATGGCAAAGCTGCGTGGAATCCCTTCCGCCAGATTGCGTCCCTTGACTTCCATTTCACGTACTTCCGACCCCGGAAAGGCGGACCCGATCTCCTTCTTGATCAATTCGGCGGTGACTTCGCCGATCAGCATGCCATAGTTGCGACGAATATAATTGATAATAGCCTCGTCGAACTTGTCCCCGCCGACGCGTACCGAGTTCGAATAAACGATGCCGCCGAGCGATATCACACCCACTTCCGTAGTGCCGCCGCCGATATCGACCACCATCGAACCGGTGGCCTCCTCGACCGGCAAGTTGGCACCGATAGCGGCAGCCATCGGTTCTTCGATCAATTCCACCTTGCGCGCGCCGGCGCCATAAGCCGCTTCGCGGATGGCACGGCGCTCCACCTGGGTGGAACCGAAAGGAACGCAAATTACAATGCGCGGATTGGCGGAAAACAGTCGCGGCGGGTTCACCTTCTTGATAAAGTGCTTCAGCATCTGTTCGGTAACGGTGAAGTCGGCAATTACGCCGTCCTTCATGGGGCGGATCGCGGTGATATTGCCGGGTGTGCGTCCCAGCATCTGCTTGGCCGCCAGCCCTACCTGCTGAATTATTTTTTTGCCGTTGGGGCCGCCGTCCTGACGTATTGCCACCACCGAGGGCTCGTTGAGTACGATGCCCTGACCACGAACATAAATCAGGGTATTGGCGGTACCCAGATCAATCGCCATGTCAGTCGAAAAATAACCCTTCAGTATGTTGTTGTTTATAAAATTAAGCATGTAAACGAAATCCGTTGGAGATGACAGTGATAAGAAGCGCGTGAAAAGAATGCGGCGGTCAGGTCGGCTATGATACTCTATTAGCTATTTGAATATAAGGGTTTTGGCGGTAATGTCACTGTCTCTGAATGATGTAAAACGTGTCGCAAATCTGGCCCGCATTGAGATTAGTGAGGATGAGGCACGTACTGCGCTGGTGCAATTATCGGACATCTTCGGTCTGATCCAGGAGATGCAGGCAGTGGATACATCAGCGATAAAACCTGTGTCTCACGCTCAGGATGTTATGCAGCGCCTCCGCGCGGATGTGGTGACCGAGGGCGATCAGCGTGAATTGTTCCAGTCGATAGCGCCCAAAGTAGAGGCGGGACTTTATCTGGTGCCGAAAGTCATCGAGTGATTCTGAACAAGTCCCCGGCTTTGCCAGCGACGCGCTTCACGGAGAACTAATTCAGAGGCCCTTTTGGCGTACCCTGGAACTCTCCCGTCATCTTTCCATGATCTGCTTCTCTCCAAAAATACCATGTTGAACTTCGGCCTCACGCAACTCTCCGCCTTGCTTGCGGCGAAAAAAATTTCCAGCGCTGAACTGACCGGCGAGTTTCTTGAGCGCTCAAAGTCACTGAACCCGGCCTACAACGCTTTCATTACGATCAATGAAGAGACAAGCCTTGCTCAGGCACGAGCCGCCGATGCGATGATCGCAGCCGGGCAGGCGCATCCGTTGACCGGTATTCCTATTGCCCAGAAGGATATTTTCTGTACCAAGGGATGGCTTACCACCTGTGGATCGAGGATGCTGTCGAACTTCATTTCACCTTACGATGCCCATGTGATCGAGCGTTTCAATGCGGCCGGGGCGGTGAATATTGGCAAAACCAATATGGATGAGTTCGCCATGGGGTCGAGCAACGAAACCTCCTTTTACGGGCCGGTGAAAAATCCATGGGATATTACGGCTGTGCCGGGCGGTAGTTCCGGGGGCTCCGCTTGCGCGGTCGCCGCGCGCATGACCCCCGCCGCAACAGGCACCGATACGGGTGGTTCAATCCGTCAGCCGGCGGCGCTATGCGGGATTTCAGGCATCAAACCCACTTATGGACTGGTGTCGCGCTATGGCATGATTGCATTTGCTTCCAGCCTTGACCAGGGTGGCCCCATGGCGAAATCAGCGGAAGATCTGGCATTGATGCTGAACGTCATGGCGGGATTTGATGCGCGTGATTCAACCAGCCTGCAGCGTGAACCCGAAGATTACACGCGCGATCTGAAAAAGCCGCTGGAGGGCCTGCGTATCGGTTTGCCAAAGGAATATTTCGTCAAGGAAATAAACGATGACGTGGCGCGTGCCGTGGAAGCGGCTATCGCGGAATATCGCAAGCTGGGTGCCAAAACGGTGGAGGTGTCGCTACCCGCCACGAAACTTTCGGTGCCTGTTTATTACGTGCTGGCGCCAGCGGAAGCGTCGAGTAACCTCTCTCGTTTCGATGGCGTGCGTTACGGTTACCGCGCTCCGGAATATATCGACCTCAATGACATGTACCGCAAGAGCCGCGCCCAGGGTTTCGGCGCGGAAGTGAAACGCCGCATTCTGATTGGTACTTACGTGCTATCGCACGGGTATTACGACGCGTACTACCTCCAGGCACAGAAACTGCGCCGTCTGATCGCGCAGGATTTTACCGAGGCATTCAAACAGTGCGACATCATCATGGGGCCGACTTCACCCACGGTTGCATTCAATCTGGGAGAAAAAAGTAGCGATCCGGTGCAGATGTATTTGTCCGACGCCTACACCATTGCGGTTAACCTCGCCGGATTGCCAGCCATGTCCATTCCCGCGGGTTTCGGCAACAAAAACAGGCCCGTGGGATTGCATATTATCGGCAATTATTTTGCGGAAGCGCAAATGCTGAATGTGGCTCACCAATACCAGAGGGCAACCGATTGGCATGTTCAGATGCCCATTCCACTACAGGTTTGAACTGTCACACATGGACTCTACGGATAATCCGATGATTGCTCCAGTTTTCTCCGGGCGTCGGGGTTAGCGTTGTTGGATAAGGAAAGGATACTCGCCATGCAATGGGAAATCGTTGTCGGTCTTGAAGTGCATACCCAACTCTCGACCCAATCAAAAATATTCTCCGGCGCCTCGACCGCATTTGGCGCGGCGCCCAACACCGAGGCTTGCGCGGTCGATCTCGCGTTGCCGGGCGTGCTGCCGGTACTGAATCGCGGTGCCGTGGAACGGGCGATCAAACTGGGTCTGGCAGTGGGCGGCAAAATCAATTCACCTTCAATTTTTGCCCGGAAGAATTATTTCTATCCCGATTTGCCCAAAGGTTACCAGATTAGCCAGTACGAACTGCCGGTGGTTGAAGGCGGC
>JBDSSX010000268.1:0-6796 GCA_039928555.1 Nitrosospira sp.
CTATGGCCGCGATTTGAGCGATATGCTTCAGCAACGGCTTACATTTGCCGAAGCCCTGGCAAAGGAATCGCTGTCGATCATGACCCGGCAGCGATTGAAGATCATACGTGATCAATTGTACGGCCAGTTTGAACAGGCGGCGGTGCTCTCGTGACTGAAAATATCGATCCCATTAACCAGATAATAGAGGATGTCGCGGTCAAGCATGCTATCGCCTTGGGCCGCGACGACCCCATCCTAGTGGTGTACACGATCAACCGGCGCCTAATGGAGTCAAGCGCCAAAATCCAGCTTGCGATGCTGGATGAATACCGGACGACTATGGAGAGCATCGCACATGAATGGGAAACCCAGGCCGTTCACCAAGCGAATAGCACTCTGGAGAAGATACTAGATTCAACAAAAGAAAACATCGTCAGCGCGATACGCGCCGAAATGGGAGCCGCCCGCGATCATTTGGCTGCGGATTATCAGAAAACGCGGCGGGATGCGAACCTTACGTTATTTGCGTCGATATTGACGCTGATAGCCGCCGCTATTGTGCTTTGGTCTACATTGACGCTCTGAGGGGCATCACCGTCTTATGCTATGGCTTTGCGAGACCGTGGCCGACACGGTTATGGCCCGGCTTTGTTCATCATAGGAAATGCTTTTGATTGCCCCATGCTCTGGCGCAACAGTGAAATCCTTGCGATCATGCCGCAACACTTCCCTCCCCTTTTGCTGGTAGACATAAGCGTTATCCGTATGCAGAATCATGCCGACGTACTCCTGTTTCTTATCCGCGTCTGTCGCCCGGTACAGGTTATAAATCCCTGCTTTGAGGTTCCCGGCTTTTTCAACATTGATCGTGTTCCACTGTCCCTCTTGCTCGGTCTGAACGAGACGTTGGCCGTTCATGACGAGGATTCGCTGCTTCATTACAATCTCCCTCCGCTCACGTTAACCCTCAAGAATGGCGACTAACTTAACCTGAGCTAACACAGCATCAAATTCTTGGCCGTCATCATCGTACTTCAGCCACGCCTGGCCCGCAGAGGATGGGCGGCGATTCAACTGCAGCTGTGCCGCCCGCCCTTCGTGTTGCACTTGCACAATCGTTTTTCGCAGTTTGCTAGAATCAAGTTCCTTTTTGATTTTCTTTTCTTTTTCTAAATCGCTCTCCACTTCGGTGGTTTTTTCGTAGCTTTCTTCCTCGTTGGGAATTTCAGACACTTCGCTCCTGGTTTCCGTAAATCGATGAAATTTACGGATCGCACTCCGGGTAATTTCCAGGGTGTCGTCGTTCAGCCAAGCCTCAACCTTTTTTGCATCATTTTTCCACATCACTACCAGTTCGTTGAGTCCAGTCGGATCAACGAAACGCCCGGAATTGAATATTTCGGCGATGGGGTCAGGCAATTTCAGCAGTGCGGCAAGATGAGTGATTGTTGACCGCGACATACCCAACGCATCGGCAATCTCGGATTTTTTCTTACCTTTTTTTTCTTCTTGATCTATTAAAATTGCCCATTCTCGGGATGTAAAGGGTTGATGATGTGCGTTTACGACTATTTGATCGATCTTGGTAAAATCGCTATCGACAAACGCCTTAATAGTTTGCTTTCCTGCGAGCTTTGATGCGCGGAAGCGCCTAGCACCGTCGTTGATAATAAAGCGCCCGTCTTCCGTAGGGTGTTTGCGTACTGAGATAGGATTTTTGACACCACGCGAATGGATAGTCTTGGCCATATCCTGTAGCAATGCCTCATCGAACACTGTTCGCGGCTGATGGGGATCTTCGTCGATCAAACCCAGATCCAGCTCCATCGGCTCCTGGTTTTCATGAGAACGAGCGTTATCGGTACTCAAGAATTGAGACAAGTCCGTAACGCTATCCAGTCCGAGTCCTGACTTGAACGATGGTTTTCTTTGTACAGTCGCGGCTAATCTGGCTTTTGCCATTATGAAAGCTCCATTTTATCAAATATGTACTGAGCTACCGCTCGTACCTCAAGGGTCGCTTTACGCGCTGCCGTCGTTTTTATCTGCCAAACGGGAACGCCTGACGCCAAGGCGTCTGCTATGCCGTCCCGAAAACCAATGGTGTGTGGAATCAACAACCCGGAATACGCGGCTTGCAGCTCATTCAAATTGCGCACCTGGCGCGGTTTTCTTGAATCCACCATGCTTGGCAGCATACCCAGGAATTTCAGACCGGGATTTGCCACAAGACCAGGAACAGG
Organism: Nitrosospira sp.; assembly: GCA_039928555.1. Lineage (GTDB taxonomy): Bacteria > Pseudomonadota > Gammaproteobacteria > Burkholderiales > Nitrosomonadaceae > Nitrosospira. The sequence goes on from JBDSSX010000268.1 coordinate 2,226, forward strand.
CTTGCGTACATGGCTTATGGTAGTCAGTAACATCTTTATGCCTCGTATGCTGTATGCCTCCAGCTGGATCGGCGACATAACATAATCAGCAGCATAAAGCGCGGTCATCATGCCTACTCCAAGGGATGGCGCGGTGTCGATCAAGCATACGTCAAATTGTTGTCCGGCGAGTTTGCGCATACTGGACTGAAACCGGGAATTTGCGACGTCAAGCGGTAATTTTTCCAGCCGGATTAAATCCGAGTTGGATTTAAATAGCGCCAAGCCAGATGGGGGTGGTTCTGCTACAAGCAGAGTTTCAACAAAAAACATCTCGCTTGCGGTACGCTCGTCTGAGAACGCGTCCAATGTATATGATGTATTGGCTTGCGCATCAAGGTCTACAACAGCAACTTTCAGCCCTCGTTCCATAAAATCGAACGCCAAATGGACGATAACCGCTGTCTTGCCTACCCCGCCTTTCTGGTTTGCTGTTACCAGTATTTTCATAGGTTAGTTCCTCTTGAAATCGAAGTGTATCAAAACCAGCCATGCAGTCAAATTTAGCAGCCAAATTTTTTAATGCGGTCTATACATTGTCGCAAAGCAGACCAAAGCAACAAAACAGGAAACATGCGCGATGAATGTCCAGTCCACATGGATACCCTTATCCGCAAAAAGCATAAGCATGCGAAACAGTTGGAGGGTTACATCAAGTGCTGCAATCCAGCGCAATGCCGGCCAAGCAATGATCGTCAGCATCCAGACAAAGCGTACGCCCATTGATACTATCCTGGCAGCAAATGGCCTGGGCCTATGTTGGCTAAGTGCTAGCTTGGTGCGAGGAAATGTAATAATCCTTCCCATAATGCCATTCCTTAAATGGACGCTTCAACCTGCTTGAAAGCAAGGTGAAGCGTCGTTACGTTAGATTACCAAACACGTTTCATAACGACGGTTCTGCATCATCGTAATTCGTAGTATCTGGAACAGCGCTCTTTCCGACATTCTTGCCAAGCATTATTAGCTGCTTCCCGATGATCTCGGTGGAATAATGCTCAGCTTGCTGCTTATCTTCCCATTTACGGGTGCTCAGCTTGCCTTCGACGTAAATCTGCGAGCCTTTCTTGAGATACTTCGATACCACATCCGCCAGCCCGGCATAGAAGATAACCCGGTGCCATTCCGTTTTCTCCTGCTTAACTCCCTCCTTATCCTTCCACCCTTCGGTAGTTGCAATACTCACGGTAACAACCTGTGTGCCATCAGGCATAAAGCGTGAATCAGGATCAGCGCCCAAATTGCCTATTAAGGAAACTTTATTGAGTGAGGCCATGTGAAACTCCTTTTAAGTAATAAAAATTTATAAACTAACACCTTGCCACCTACATCGATTACATCATTAGATATTATATATTGTACACTCTAAATCAATATATCGAACATTACCTAATTCTGCAAATTTTCAGCCATCTGCGATCTTTCTCCTGTCTTTGGTAAGAAGCCCTAATCAGATCCTCTCGCTTGAACCTCTTCGCTTCGCCCTGGGGCGACGGGAGTGGGGGAGGGCCCTTGCCCTCATGGGCAAGGGTTGGGTAGAGGTGGGGTGGGGTAACACGTAGCAAGAGCAGCAGGCGGGCTTGCCCTGTTGCGTATTGTTTATCCCCCCCAAGCCCCCTCGCAGATAAATGGGGGTGTTGATGGGGGGAGGGCGCAACAGGGTTTGCCTGTGTCGCAAGAATTTTTATAAGGGGTGGCCTGGTGATTGCTGTGGCCGGAATCGCTGCACAGGTGGATCCAGATCACAGGCCATGACAGGCGTAGCGTACCGCTAAATGCAACTGGCGGGGGCTGTGACAGGGGAGACAGCTCTATCAGTTTACGTTCAACACCGCGTCTTAAGCCTATGGGCGATACTGTTCATAAGACTTGCAAAAAGGATCGTTACCAACGGCCGGGATATTAAGCCCGGGCCGCCATGCGGCTAGAGCCTGCCCCGCTAGTATTATGTAAGCGGGTTTGCCGTGATTCGTAGGGTTTAATATTATAAAAAATTTATTGCCTCTTGAAAAAGACTATCTGTGGATAACCCCTGGTCAACTACTTGTATATACATGCTAACTACTTGTTAGCAAAAAACATGCCAACCTAAGAGCTATTATTCATGCACCTTGGTAGTAATTACACATAGTTGGCATGGTAGTAATTACACATAATTCTGGTAGAGAATACACATGAATAACTTTTAATAATAACTCTAAGAGGCTTTGTTCATGCGGCTTGGTAGTGATTACACATGTTGGTAGTGATTACACATGGGTAAAGTTATTATCCACAGAATCGGATTACAGATGATGAGGGGAAGGGGGTAGGCTTATAAAAGTCACGTTTTATAGTAAAAAATGATTGAATGTCATGCTAAAGCCTTTAATCCATGCGGCTTGGTAGTGATTACACATGTTGGTAGTAATTACACATGGGTAAAGTTATTATTTACAGGATCGGTTAGCTGATAAGGGGAAGGGCAAGTTTATAACGTTACGTTTTATAGTAAAAAATAGCTGAAATTGGTGCTAAGAGCCTTTAATCCATGCGCCTTGGTAGTAATTACACATGTTGGTAGCGATTACACATAGTCAATGTTATTTGGGAACAAATAGCTTTGCATCCCCGGTATGGGGTATTAATAGTTTGCAAGGTGTAAGCTTGAGATGTTCGGGTAATGATTCGATATGATCCTGGGCATCTTTCCAATAGGAAGTAACTTCACGTAATCGATAAAGAAAATTCTTTTTGAAGTTGCGTAGACCTTGCGGCGTATCCGGGTAACCCGCACCCAGTTGTAGCATCAGGGCCGCCCAAGGAATCATCGCTTGGGTGCGGCCGGAAACGAGTAATACAAACATACGATAGGTTAGCCAGGTGTAGATATCCATCGCCATCGGAGATTGCTTGAGCGAATGGTATATTTGAAAATCTATTGGAATCGGATGTTTTGTGGCAGCTTGAAAAAATTCTTCCGTAAGCGTGAGATTGGAATTCCATAAGCCGGTTTGATTAGGATTGGCATCGTTCCAAAAAACAAAACCTTTTGAAGTGATTACAATATTTTCATAGGCGCGGATATCGCCATCTTTTCCGTCAATACTGATAAATGCTCTGGACAGCGCCAGTGCCTGCGTTTTAACGCGAGCAAGGTCAGCACCGTTGTAATGCACTCTGAGCTTGTTTTTTACAAAGTCGCTAGTCGAATTACCGAGGTTCAGAACAGGGTTTTTTGTTCTCACGGCCTCAGTGCACATCCACGCCAGGATGGTGCGTGGTAAGGAACCGAAGGGAACACCGTAATCTTCGTGTCCGCGAACAGACAGAGTAATTTTCCCGTTGGTTCGGCTGTAGTAAAGAGTCTTTTGCCTTCTGTGAGGAAGCGTAATTTGTGCCAGCGTTGAGGCCATATAGCCCCGCGTGTCCGTCATTCGTGTTTCATCCTGCTCGATCATTAGTGCGTCTTCGATCAGGTTTCGGTGCCTGTTGGAAACTATGAGTGAGGTCTTGGGGCGGGCCATTGTTGCTCCTTGCATGGAAGGGGTTGACGGGGTTACCTAACGCATGGACTCGATTGGGCAATTGTCCTATAAATTTGTAGCTTGCGCCTAACTTTTATGATGTTATCGAGATTGCGTCTTTACAGTATAAACGAAAATAGATCTTTTAATATTCGATTAAGGAAATCATTAAGTTTTGGCCTGAAAACCCCCAGATCGCTTATCGTTGACTTTGTAATAACATAAACATAAGCTGGCAAGCCAATAATAAAGAATGCTTATCCTAGATTAAAAAATAAGCCATTTAGCAGCCAAATTTTAATAAAACAAAAAAATGCCAAGGCCCTTTTTTTACAGTCAGATATTTTTCACGAACATACTTCGCCTGCTTGACGAGCGTGGAATGACACAGAAGCAGCTAGCGGAACAGTCGGGAATATCTCGTTCTTACATTTCTAATCTTTCCAAAGGGCAAGCCAATCCTTCGTTGCGAAGCATGGAAGCAATTGCAAAGGCTTTGGATACAAACTTATCTACGCTTTTAGAACTAACGGATTTGGATAGCCTTGATCTTGATGAGTTAGCGGGGGGCAGTACATCGAGAAACCTACCCGAAGATTTCGAGCGTGTGTCTGCAGTTCTAACCAGCTATCAGGCTTTCCTCGTAAAAGAATGGGATGAGGTTGCGCGCAAAAGAATTAAAGAGGCAGAAGCACAGAAAAGAAACAAACCCTTCAAGTAAACTCCCGCCATTCGGCGCGATTTTTCTACTTTTTCCCTTGCATTAACAGTAACAATTCGATACTCTCCGTTTCCCTATGGAAGCGATAAATAGTATTGCAAAAAATCTCCGTTCGGTATAGTGTAGTTCCCAGCACAAGAACAATACGTCTTGCCACCTGGAAAACCGATGAACACCACTGACGCTCTCTCCACTATCCGCAGCCGCGCCAAACTCAAGCTGGAACGCGAACTGGGCCCCGATTTATTAGCCGCGTTGCACGATCCCCGCACCGTCGAGATCCTGCTCAATGCCGATGGCAGGTT
>JBDSSX010000269.1:0-10507 GCA_039928555.1 Nitrosospira sp.
TGATCATGGCGCACGATGCGCGCATGAACCTGAAGAAGTGGGACAGCAACACCTGCCGCGAATGCCACAAGGATCCGCAGCCGCCGGGTGGCGATGCCAAGGCCGCGCACAAGAAGATGGAGACCGAGGGCGCCACCTGCATCGACTGCCATCAGAACCTGGTGCACAAGGAAGTCGCCGAGACCGACCTCAATGCCAGCCGCAAGGAAGGCAAAATGGTCCTCAAACCGGAAAAGAAAGATAAGGATGAGGAGGAGGAGGAAGAAGAGGGGTGATTCGGCCTGACAGTGTTCCGGTTTGATGGGTGCGGCTGTCAGTTCAAATACAATTTTTCGATATAGCCGGTCGCATATAAATTCTGCGTGCCTACCTATTAATAACCATCTTTGTCCGAATTCATCGCGGCATATTCTGTTTTGATCGTGCTGTGAATACTGCCCGATCGAAGCGGTCAATAGTCAGTTCGACCCGGGATTTTTCAATTAACCGGCGAACTCATGCCGGCATGCCGCCGATCGAATACTGTTACAAGATTATCGGGGAAACTGGCAAATAATCCGGATCATGGGAGTGATTCAGCTTGCTGTGGATGGTTCGATGTTTTAACCGAATCTTCCACTTGGTTCCTGAAAATCAATAGATTCAATGGATTGCTCCAATGGATTCCATTGGAGGATAATATGATGCATCATGCGGATAACCTCTTGATAGAGAATCCGGGTTAAGAGTAACTAAGTGATAATCATAACGACTCAGGATTTTGTCAAAAATGAATCTTGGTCATTGCTTTGATTTGACCTTAGCCGTCAATTCTCAGACGGGTTTTCCGGTCCGAGCTATTCCGTCCATATGTCACGAGACTGTAACATACCCATCGTAATATCTAGCCTCCTCAAGAAATCCTCCTCTTCCGAAGGCATTTGTCTGTGACCGCGCAGTCTCCCACCGATACCAACCAGCCCGGAAAACTTGGGTATAGTTACAGTCGTCACCTGGGTGAGCGCTTTATCGAAGCGTTGTTGTTCCTGATGGCATTTGTTTCAGTAGCAATTACGCTAGCTATCGTGGTGATGCTGGTGAAAGAGTCGGTTGTGTTCTTCGAACATGTTTCGCTCTGGGATTTTCTCACTGATACCCAATGGACCCCTTTATTTGACGATGCACACTACGGCATACTCCCGTTGATTTCCGGGACCGTCGTGAGCTCCGCCGTGGCGCTATCGGTAGCGATTCCCATGGGGACTATAACCGCCATATATCTTTCCGAATTCGCACCTTTTGCCGTGCGCGAAATTGCCAAACCATTTCTCGAGTTGCTGGGTGGTGTGCCAACGGTGGTTTACGGTTATTTCGCGCTGCTGTTCGTCACACCCCTGCTGCAAAAAATTTTCCCCGAGTTGCCCGGCTTCAGTCTGCTTTCCGCCGGCCTGGTGATGGGTATCATGATTATTCCCTATGTCAGTTCCATGGCGGAAGACGCCATGCGCGCGGTGCCGATGCACCTGCGCGAGGGTTCCTATGCAATGGGCGCCACGAGGCTCCAGACCGCTATCCGGGTCGTGATGCCCGCAGCCTTTTCCGGTATAGCCGCAGCCTATATTTTGGGTATCTCCCGTGCGGTGGGAGAAACCATGGTGGTGGCCGTGGCGGCTGGAATGCAGCCAAATCTCACGTGGAATCCAATGGAGCCGGCGGCTACCATCACCGCTTATATCGTGCAGGTAAGCCTGGGTGATCTACCCCATGGCAGCATCGGCTACCAGACCATTTTTGCTGCCGGACTTACATTGCTGCTATTAACGCTCATATTCAATATTATTGGCCATATGCTACGTAAACGTTATCGTGAAATTTATTGAGCCTTATGGGAATTACGTATATTTAGTTAACCAGTCAGCCTTTTCCGCTACCTGATTTGCAGTCTTCTAATGAATACACCTCACTGATTTTTTTCGGATCCGGTTGATGAGAGATGAAAAAAACCTAAACGAGATTCGTGCCATCATCGCACGCCACAAACTTTTGGACCTGATTTTTATGATTATCGGGGTGTTTGTGCTGATGATTGCGGTACTGACATTCATGGCATTATTCTCTCACATGCTTATCGACGGAATGCCGCGCCTGTCATGGGATTTTTTTAGTTCTTTCCCGTCGCGCCGTGCGGGTTCGGCAGGTATATTGTCCGCTTGGGTCGGGACGACTCTGGTCATGGTGGTGACGGCGATAGCGGCCGTGCCGATGGGTATCGGAGCGGGCATTTATCTGGAAGAGTACGCATCGAAAAATCTTATTACCGAGATCATCGAAATTAATGTTACCAATCTTGCCGGTGTGCCGTCCATTATCTATGGACTGTTGGCGTTGAGCCTGTTCGTGCATCAGTTGGGATTCGGCCAGAGTATTCTGTCGGCGGGCCTGGCGTTGGCGCTATTAATCCTGCCGGTAGTGATCGTCGCAACCCGCGAGGCCATACGTTCGATTCCCGTGGCTATTCGCGAGGGTGCGTATGCACTGGGTGCAACCAAGTGGCAAACCGTTTCTGATCATCTGCTTCCTTATTCCGCTGCGGGTATTTTGACGGGCGTCATCATCGGCCTTGCCCGTGCGATTGGAGAAACAGCGCCCATCATCACCATTGGTGCGCTGACTTTCATCGCGTTCCTGCCGCCGTCTCCGATAAAGGCGGAATTTCCCTTTTTGTCCTTGGAGTGGCTGATGGCACCATTCACTGTGATGCCGATCCAGATGTTTAACTGGGTATCGCGGCCGGAAGAAGAATTTCAGGCCAACGCGGCGGCAGCTGGACTGGTCCTGGTGGTGATGACGCTTACCATGAATGCGCTAGCCATCTATTTGCGCTATCGCATGCGTAAAAATATCAAATGGTAGAGAATTTCACACGAGACAACCCCGTTGTGGATGTCACACCGATTCCGTGCAAATCCGAAGTCAGAGATTTGAGTTTTTATTATGGCGCATTTAATGCGCTTAAAAACATCAACATGACACTGCATGAAAAACAGGTCACCGCGTTGATTGGCCCATCCGGCTGTGGCAAGTCTACCTTTCTTCGCTGCTTCAACCGTATGCATGACCTCTATCCAGGGAATCGTTATGTGGGTGAGATTATTCTGCATCCGGACAATGTCAATATTCTTTCTCGTAATGTGGACCCGATCGAAGTGCGAATGCGTGTCAGCATGGTATTTCAGAAACCCAATCCATTCCCCAAATCCATTTACGAGAATGTCGCTTATGGTTTGCGAGTGCGGGGGGTAAGACAGCGCGCGGTGCTGGATGAGAAAGTGGAAGAGGCATTGCGCGACGCGGCATTATGGGACGAGGTGAAAGATCGTTTGAAGCAGCTTGCTTACAATCTTTCCGGTGGTCAGCAGCAACGTTTGTGTATCGCCCGGGCGCTTGCCACGGATCCTGAAATCCTCTTATTTGATGAACCTACTTCGGCGCTTGATCCTATTGCCACCGCCAGCATCGAGGAGCTTATCGCCGACCTGAAAGATAAGGTTACCATTCTCATCGTTACCCATAATATGCAGCAGGCGGCGCGCGTATCGGATTACACGGCTTATATGTATTTGGGCGAGGTTATCGAATTTGATGTTACCGACACCATTTTCATCAAGCCCAAAAATAAACAAACGGAAGATTACATTACGGGACGTTTTGGTTAATGAGGATATCATTTGTCTCCTGATTGACCCGGTACCCATTCACAGGTAACATTCGCAGCTTTCAAGGATAAAGGCGGCGATGATGGCTATGCGTTCGAAGCTGGTTGCGGGCAACTGGAAAATGCATGGCGGAATGGTGCAAAATCAGGAGTTGTTGGGCGCAATCGTCGCGGGAACGGTAGCGCTGCGTGAAGCCGGTTTCGCGGTGTGTGTGCCTTATCCCTATCTCGCGCAGACGCAAACGCTGCTGCGGGACACACCTATCCAATGGGGTGCCCAGAATGTAAGTCAGCATGACAAAGGCGCTTATACGGGTGAGGTATCGGCGGCCATGTTGATGGATTTTGGCTGCCATTACGCCATCACCGGTCATTCAGAACGGCGTGCATTGTATGGTGAAGATAGCTATACGGTGGCGCTTAAGTTCAAAGCGGCTCAGGCGGCTGGCCTGATACCTATTCTATGTGTTGGCGAAACGCTGGATCAGCGTGAGGCCGCCATTACCGAGCAAGTGGTGGCGGAGCAACTGGACGCGATAATTCAATCGGCAGGTATAAATGCGCTGGTTCAATCGGTATTGGCCTATGAGCCGGTATGGGCGATCGGAACCGGTAAAACCGCTACCCCCGGGCAGGCCCAGGACGTGCATGCCTTCATTCGCGGCAGAATCGCAACTCACAATCCCGAAGTGGCTGCCGGGCTAAAGATCCTTTATGGCGGCAGCGTCAAGGCAAATAATGCCGATGAGCTATTCGCCATGCCGGACATTGATGGAGGATTGATTGGCGGCGCCTCGCTCGTTGCTGATGAATTCATTGCAATCTGCCGGGCGGCAAATAATTAATTCATTTTGGAGTAGGCGTTGGAAACACTCATTTGGGTAGTACATGTACTATCGGCCATTACCGTAATTGTCCTGGTTTTGTTGCAGCATGGTAAAGGTGCCGATATGGGGGCCGCCTTTGGCAGCGGCTCGTCGGGAAGTTTATTCGGCGCCAGCGGCTCGGCAAATTTTCTGAGCAGGACGACAGGTGCGCTGGCCGCGCTATTTTTTATTACCAGTCTCGGGCTTACTTATCTTTCCAGCCACAAGACAGAAGGGGGAGGGGTTATGGATAAAGCGACGCCGGTTCAATCAGCCAAGCCGGTAGAGCCTGCCCCGGCGGCTCCTGCTGAAGGAGACGCTTCCAAGGCCACCGAAATACCAAAATAACTTTTATGATGAGTTAATTGAACAATTAATTAAAGCTGTGTTCTAATATAATTACGCCTCAGACTAGAACTCAAGTTAAATCGCCGACGTGGTGAAATTGGTAGACACGCCGTCTTGAGGGGGCGGTGGCGAAAGCTGTGCGAGTTCGAGTCTCGCCGTCGGCACCAATTATGGGATAGGGCTGAGAATCAGGGTAAACAGATGCGTAGAGCATAAATGATAACCTGGTCTCTAGTCCTTTATTTTTGATAATACCGATGCTCGAAAATTACTTTCCTATTCTGCTATTCATTCTGATTGGTCTTGCCGTAGGTGTGGTGCCGATGGCGCTTGGCTGGTTGTTCGCTCCCAATCACCCCGATAGCGAGAAACTTTCACCGTACGAGTGCGGTTTTGAAGCGTTCGAAGATGCGCGCATGAAGTTTGACGTACGCTATTACCTGGTTGCCATCTTGTTCATTCTGTTCGATCTGGAAATCGCCTTCCTGTTTCCATGGGCAGTGGTGTTGAATGAGATCGGCATGTTCGGCTTTGTCGCCATGATGATTTTTCTGGGCATCCTTGTTGTCGGCTTTATTTACGAGTGGACAAAAGGTGCTCTGGAATGGGATTAATGTTATGACCACTAACGGCGTAATGGAAAAAGGTTTTGTTACCACGGGTCTGGATAACGTCATTAACTGGGGACGAACCGGATCCATGTGGCCGATGACTTTTGGCCTCGCATGCTGTGCGGTGGAAATGATGCAGGCGGGTGCCTCGCGCTATGACCTTGACCGTTTTGGCATCGTCTTCCGGCCCAGTCCGCGTCAATCGGATGTGATGATCGTGGCCGGCACGTTATGCAATAAAATGGCACCCGCCCTGCGTAAAGTTTACGATCAGATGGCTGAGCCGCGCTGGGTAATCTCCATGGGCTCCTGCGCCAACGGTGGCGGTTATTATCACTATTCTTATTCCGTTGTGCGTGGCTGTGACCGCATCGTGCCCGTTGATATCTATGTCCCCGGCTGTCCGCCAACGGCGGAAGCATTGATCTACGGTATTATTCAGCTGCAGAACAAGATCCACCGCACCAATACCATCGCTCGCTGAGTCAACTATGTCGTCCCCTCGTCTGGAAACGCTCGCCCTTTGCCTTCAGAATGTGTTGACCAATAAACTTGTCAGCGCCAGTGAGCGATTGGGCGAACTAACGATCACGGTGTCTCTCGCTAATATGTTGTTGACGATGGAGACTCTGCGCGATCATTCCGACCTGAGTTTCGAGATTCTCGTCGACTTATGCGGAATGGATTACTCGGCCTATGGTTCCGAATCTCCCTCCGGGAGCGGCTGGGAGGGCAAACGCTTCGCTGCCGTGTATCACCTGCTTTCCATCAGCCATAACTGCAGGTTGCGGGTCAAGGTGTTCGCCGATGACGATGAGCTTCCGGTTCTGGATTCGGTGATTGGCGTATGGCCATCCGCCAACTGGTTCGAGCGCGAGGCATTTGATCTTTACGGCATCGTATTTATGGGTCACCCCGATTTGCGTCGCATACTTACAGATTATGGGTTTATCGGAAATCCGTTCCGCAAGGATTTTCCGTTAAGCGGGAATGTCGAGATGCGCTACGATCCCGACCAGCAGCGTGTAATTTACCAACCGGTCAGCATTGAACCGCGCCAGATCATACCGCGCGTGATCCGCGAAGAGCATTATGGAGACAGCGAATGAGGTCTCCACAGCGAGGACTAATCAAGCATGGCTGAGATACGCAATTACACCATGAACTTCGGTCCGCAGCATCCGGCGGCACATGGCGTGTTGCGCCTGGTGCTGGAGCTGGATGGCGAGGTCATTCAACGCGCCGACCCGCACATCGGTCTGCTGCATCGCGCGACCGAAAAGCTGGCCGAATACAAAACCTACATTCAGTCAGTGCCATACATGGATCGGTTGGATTACGTGTCCATGATGTCCAATGAGCACGCCTATGTAATGGCCATTGAGAAGCTGCTTCAACTCGAGGTACCTTTGCGTGCGCAATATATCCGCGTGATGTTTGATGAGATCACACGCATACTCAATCATCTATTGTGGTTGGGCGCGCACGCGCTGGACGTGGGTGCAATGACCGTGTTCCTTTATGCTTTCCGCGACCGCGAGGATCTGATGGATTGTTACGAGGCGGTATCGGGCGCCAGAATGCACGCCGCTTATTACCGTCCTGGCGGGGTCTATCGAGATCTGCCGGATTCAATGCCGCAATATCAGGCATCAAAGATCCACAACGAAAAAAGCACCCGGGTGCTCAACGAAAATCGTAGCGGTTCGCTGCTGGATTTCATCGAAGACTTTACCAATCGATTTCCTACCTATGTAGATGAATATGAAACCCTGCTTACCGACAATCGTATCTGGAAACAGCGGCTGGTAGGTATCGGTGTAGTCTCGCCCGAACGCGCCATGGCGCTGGGCTTTACCGGTCCGATGCTGCGCGGTTCGGGTGTGGAATGGGATTTGCGGAGAAAACAGCCGTATGAAGTTTATGACCAGATGGACTTCGATATACCGGTCGGTGTCAATGGCGATTGCTATGATCGTTATCTGGTGCGAATAGAAGAATTCCGTCAATCCAATCGTATCATCAAGCAATGTGTCGAGTGGCTGCGTAAGAATCCCGGCCCGGTCATTACCGGTAACCATAAGATCGCGCCGCCGGCGCGCGTTGAAATGAAGCAGAATATGGAAGAGCTGATTCATCATTTCAAGCTTTTCACCGAAGGTTTCCACGTGCCGCCGGGCGAGGCTTACGCGGCGGTTGAGCACCCCAAGGGTGAATTCGGCATTTACCTGGTATCGGATGGCGCCAACATGCCTTACCGGCTTAAAATCCGCGCGCCGGGCTTTCCCCATCTGGCGGCCCTGGATGAAATGTCGCGCGGCCATATGATCGCCGATGTGGTGGCTATTATCGGCACGCAGGACATTGTGTTTGGTGAAATAGACAGATAAATCCATTGACCGTTACACTGACAGTGAAGCTGCCAAATTGATATGTTAAGTCCTGAGTCCATTAAAAAAATCGACCATGAGCTCACCAAATATCCCGACGATCAAAAACAGTCCGCGGTGATGTCGGCGCTCGCCATCGCTCAGGATGAGAAAGGGTGGTTGGCCAATGAAATCATGGAATTTGTCGCCCGTTATCTTGGAATGCCGCCGATAGCAGTGTATGAAGTGGCGGCGTTTTACAACATGTACAACCTTCAGCCGCTGGGTAAACACAAGCTCACAGTTTGTACGAACCTTCCCTGCGCGCTTTCCGGTGCCAATGATGCCGTGACCCATATCAAACAGAAACTGGGTATAGGTTTCAATCAGACCACCGCCGACGGCAAATTTACATTGAAAGAAGGTGAATGCATGGGGGCATGCGGCGATGCGCCCGTGCTCCTGGTGAATAACAAACGCATGTGCAGCTTCATGTCCAACGACAGCATCGACCAATTGCTGGAGGAATTGAACAAATGACCCAGCTTACGCAGGTATTGCTGGCGGGATTGAATCCATCCGATCCCGAGAACTGGCGGCTTAGAAATTACGAGCAGCGCGACGGGTATGCCGCGCTGAGAAAAATTCTGGACGAGAATATTCCGCCTGAGAAAGTCATCGAGGAAGTCAAAAAATCCGCATTGCGCGGACGCGGCGGCGCGGGTTTCCCGACCGGGCTGAAATGGAGTTTCATGCCCAAGCAGTATGAGGGCGATAAGTATCTGGTGTGCAATTCCGACGAAGGCGAGCCGGGCACATTCAAGGACCGGGATATCATGCGTCATAACCCGCACATCCTGATAGAAGGCATGATCATCGGCGCCTACGCGATGGGTATCAAGGCGGGTTATAACTATGTTCATGGCGAAATCTGGGATACCTATGAGCGCATGGAGGAAGCAGTAGACGAAGCGCGTGCCGCGGGATATCTGGGGAACAACATCCTGGGTTCCAATTTCAGTTTCCAGTTATACAATCATCATGGTTATGGCGCCTATATCTGTGGCGAAGAAACCGCGCTGCTCGAATCGCTGGAAGGCAAGAAAGGCCAGCCGCGTTTTAAACCCCCCTTTCCGGCGAGCTTTGGCCTCTATGGCAAACCTACCACCATTAACAATACCGAAACATTCGCCTCAGTGCCCTGGATTATTCGCAACGGTGGCGAGAAGTTTCTGCAACTGGGTAAGCCCAACAACGGTGGCACCAAGCTTTTCTCGGTATCGGGCCATGTCAACAAGCCCGGTAACTACGAGGTGCCGCTGGGCACGCCGTTCGCAACACTGCTGGAAATGGCGGGTGGTATGCGTGGCGGTCGAAAACTGAAAGGATGTATTCCCGGAGGCTCATCCATGCCGGTGTTGCCCGGCGACATCATGATGCAGACCGACATGGATTATGACTCCATAGCCAAAGCCGGTTCCATGCTGGGTTCCGGCGCGGTCATCATTATGGACGACACCACCTGCATGGTGAAGGCACTGGAGCGGCTGTCATACTTCTATTTTGAGGAATCCTGCGGTCAATGCACGCCCTGTCGCGAAGGCACCGGTTGGCTCTATCGTGTGGTGCATCGCATTGAAACCGGCACGGGGCGAATGGAAGATCTCGATCTGCTCAACAACGTTGCCGACAATATTCAGGGGCGGACCATTTGCGCGCTGGGTGACGCGGCCGCCATGCCGGTACGTGCCATGATTCAGCATTTTCGGGACGAGTTTACTTACCATATCGAGCACAAGAGATGTATGGTGTAACCCGTATCGCACGGATAAAGTAAATTGCCTTTCTTCCTTAGCTGCGTCTATTCGTGATTAATCCGAGAGTAGGATTCAATGATCAATTTTGAAATCGACGGAAAACAGGTGTCTGTGCCCAAGAATGGCACCGTCATGGACGGCGCCAACCAGCTGGGGATATACATTCCGCATTTCTGTTATCACAAGAAACTGTCCATCGCGGCCAATTGCCGCATGTGCCTGGTACAAGTGGAGAAAGCACCCAAGCCTTTGCCCGCCTGCGCCACCCCCGCCATGGAAGGCATGAAGGTGTTTAGTCACTCCGGGCAGGCGGTAACGGCACAAAAAGGCGTGATGGAGTTTCTGCTTATTAATCATCCGCTGGATTGCCCCATTTGCGACCAGGGCGGTGAATGCCAGTTGCAGGACCTTGCGGTGGGCTATGGAGCGAGCGCATCGCGTTATACGGAAGCCAAGCGGGTGGTGGCGAACAAGAATCTGGGTCCGCTGATTTCCACCGATATGACTCGCTGTATCCATTGCACTCGTTGTGTGCGCTTTGGCCAGGAAATTGGCGGCATCATGGAGCTGGGTCTGGCGGGCCGCGGCGAACATGCTGAAATCCTGTCGTTTATCGGCAGCACGGTGGACTCGGAATTGTCCGGCAATATGATCGATCTCTGTCCGGTCGGTGCGCTCGTCAGCAAGCCATTCCGCTATTCGGCCCGCACCTGGGAATTGTCGCGCCGGAGGTCCGTGAGTCCGCATTGCGGTCTTGGTTCCAATCTGGTGGTTCAGGTGAAGCAGAATCGTGTAATGCGTG
>JBDSSX010000270.1:0-8673 GCA_039928555.1 Nitrosospira sp.
TCCGGATGTGGGCGCTTACTTGAGATGCAGGGCGAATGGGGGGAGCGATCTCATATGCCGTTTCTTTGGCGGGCTTCCTCCCTTCACAATCGGTGGCTTCCTGATTTCCTGATCGTTCAGCCGCGTACGGCGGAATAGCGATAGCGTAGTTCATAACGCTTCTGAACACCACAAACGAGATCATCTCGCTTGACGGCTGGATGATCGCGGATCGCGACAAGAACAAGATGTCCCTGACAGGGACTATCGCGGCTGCGGAGACGCTACGCGTACAGCTTGTCCCACCGGTTTTTCTGCCCAACAAGGGTGGAATCATTACCGTTTTGAATGACCGCGGCCTGCGCGTGGATGGAGTAGCTTACACCAGAGAACAAGCACGTAATCCAGGCTGGACGCTGAAGTTCTGAACGAGCGGTGTACCTGAGACCGGGACCCGGCAGGATTATTTCCGGAAACTATTGATATATTCACCGATTATTCTCTCCGCTACCAGGAATAATCGCGGTTGATATGCTCGGCAGCGCACTAGCGGTATACGACGAGGTATGCTGTGCTGAGTGTTCTACTGAGCATGCGTTAACCATCAACCCCATACACAGTAGAACACCACAGTAGTTTGACATACGCCAAACCGCTGTTTGGCTGCGGTTTTACCCTTTATTGTGATGCCCGTGCTTATGCTCCTCGCGCATCTGTTTCATCTGTTCCCGTTGAGTATCCGTCAGTACCAGCTGAATCTCGTTGCGTATCTTGCTGCGCTGAATGATTGATTCCGCCACTAGATTACCTCGCTCTTGTGCCAGTACTTGTACCTGGCTGCCGCCACTGTTGCCATCTCGCTTGAGTTCACGTAATGCTTTGCGATTTGTCTGTATTTTTTCTTTTAAATTCGCCATTTGAGATTTCGATTTCTGCAAAACGGCTTCAACCGATGAACGCTGCTCGGTAGTAAGTTTGAGGCGATCCGTCATCCGGTTCAGGAAACGTTCCCCGCCGTCCGTGCCTTGCCCCATTCTGGAATGCGCACCATGGTGGCAGTCCTGCGATGCTTTCTTGGAGCCCATGTCGGCTTGCGGGCCTGCCAAAGCAATGCTGCTTGCCAATAAGCAACCGATTAGCGAGATTTTCGTGATGGTTTTCATTAGCTGATTCCTCTTGATAAATTTTTACGAATATCGCGATGAACCCCCATGGCCCATACGATATGGGCAAAGAATAGGACGAAGCCATGTCAAGGTGGGTGATGAAAGCGTAAATTTATGTAAAGAAGTCAGAGCCCGCTGTATTTGTTTGCCGTAATTTGGCAATATCCATAACAAATGGATCACCTGATGGTTCACAACAGCTTGATTTTGGAAAACGGATGGCGCGCATACTATTGGCGGATGATGACATTGAATTGAGCGATATGCTGGCCGATTACCTCCGCAAAGAGGACTTCGACGTCGATGCGGCTTATGATGGCGATGCCGCGCTGAGCAAGGCGCTGGCTAACCCATATGATTTACTGATACTGGATGTCATGATGCCCAACCGGAGTGGTTTCGACGTATTGCGTGAACTGCGAACGCGGTCTTTACTTCCCGTACTGATGTTGACGGCACGCGGAGATGACATCGACAGCATAGTCGGGCTTGAGCTCGGCGCGGACGACTATCTGGCCAAACCGTCCAGCCCGCGCGTGTTGGTAGCGCGGATTCGCGCGATCCTGAGAAGAGCAGAGGTGAAAGGCGAGTTGCAAAATGGCGGCGAGCGGCCCGATCAGATTGCATTGGATGATCTTGTCATGCACATGGGTTCACGTACGATAGTGTGTGGCAATAATCCCGTATCCATGACCAGCACGGAATTCAGCGTATTGGATATATTGCTGCGCGAAGCCGGCAATGTCGTGTCGAAAGCGAATCTGTCCGAGCGGGCGCTTGGTCGAAAATTGAGCCGCTATGACCGCAGTCTCGACATGCACGTAAGCAATCTGCGTAAAAAGCTGGGGCCGTTATCCGATGGCCGGGAGCGGATTAAAACTGTCCGCGGCGTTGGTTACATTTATTCGCGGACCTAGCAGCCTGTCGGACTTAAAGGAAATCGGCTGCAAAAGCGTCTGGCCGGTCTATATTTCGCCACTTTCTTGACCAATAGAACAACTATTGGCCTTCAAAATCGTCAAAATCTATGCTCGCTCAGTCACTTTTTCGCTTCGATTCTTCAAGTCCGACAGGCTGCTAACGGTGCACAGGCTATTCTGGAAAATATTTCTGTCGTTCTGGCTTACGCTGATCATCTTTGCCGCGCTGCTCATGTTCGGGGCTTCGAGCTATCTCGAACATATCCGGACACAACAGGATATCGGCAGCATGCGTACACGTCTCTCGGAATACTTTCATCAGGGTCAAACAGTCGCAAAACAGAGAGGTGTCGCAGGCCTTAAAGAGTGGCTGGACCGCCTGGACCATAGTGAAGCGATACCCATTTTCCTGATCAATGAGGCGGGGAAGGATCTGCTTGAGCGAGAGATTCCAGCCGACATCATTGCAAGGCTGGATCGAAGGCGGGAACATGCGGAACGCGGAGAACGAAAAAGGCCGCCTCATCAGCAGCCCATCCGGTTACCGGATGGAAGCGCCTATCGCATGGTCCCTGATTTTCAGAGCATTACCTTGCTCAGGATTTTGCAACGTCCCAGAGTTATTGGACTTCCCATGGCTGTTGCGGCGCTGGTAAGCGCGCTGATTTGCCTCCTGCTCAGCCGCTACCTGACTTTTCCGCTTGAGCGGCTGCGGCGCGCCACCCAGCACATTGCGGCCGGAGATCTTACCCAGCGTGTCGTCCCATTCATGGGCAACCGCCGGGATGAGATTGCCGATCTGGCAGGTGCATTCGACAAGATGGCCGAACGGCTCGAGAAAGTGTTTGGCGCGCAGCGGCAATTGCTGAGTGATGCCTCTCATGAGCTGCGTTCTCCGCTCGCACGCTTGCAGGTCGCATTGGGTCTTGCCAGGCAGCGATCAAACGGTCAGGCTGAAAAAGAGCTTGATCGCATCGAGCTTGAAATAGAGCGCCTGAACGAATTGATCGGCCAGCTTCTCGAGCTCTCCCGCCTGGAAGCGGGGGTGGACGCGGCACATATCGACCGGGTTGATATACAGGAGCTGCTCGAAGGACTCATAGAGGACGCACAATTTGAGGCGGATTCAAGGGGCTGCCAAGTGAAATTGCAGAAAGCCTTTCCGGTCATGGTCAAGGCAAACGCCATGTTGCTTCACAGCGCGATTGAAAACGTCATTCGCAATGCCATCAAGTACACAAAACAGGATACGGCGGTTGAAATAAGCATGCTGGAAGATGCAGAAAATCCGGACAGCATCATTATTCAGGTGCGCGATCACGGACCCGGAGCACCCGAAGAAATGCTGCCCCATCTGTTTGAGCCATTCGTAAGGGTAGAGGAGGCCAGGGATCGCTTGAGCGGCGGGCACGGGCTCGGGTTAGCCATCGCCGAACGCGCTGTCCGGCTATATGGTGGCGAAATCATGGCAAGAAACGAACCGCATGAAGGGTTGAGTATTTACATCCGCCTGCAGCGCGCCGAGACTTGATCAGGATTCGAGAAGCACGATGCGGGCGGTCTCATCGAGGTCGATACGGATTCGCGCAATAAGGCGCCGGTTTTCCCGGGATTGAGAAGCCTGAAGTCCCTGCCCCATCTTGCAGAAGCGGCGAGCATATCATCGGCTGCGGAATCCGCGATGGGCATTGTCGTAAAGGATGACAAGCAGGTGACTTTCGAGTTTGTTTCAAGTACATTTGGAATGTCTGATTCAAGGCAAAAAAGTAAATCATCCAGCTGATCGTTACTTGATGAATCACCACTTAAACCAAACATATCTATCAATTCTGATTTTTTCATTATCCATTTCCTTGAAGTTGTCGCCAGAATAGATAAGCCTTCAGTGCTTGACCTGACATAGTCATTCAGACCGCCGCAGGTATGACTGAACAATACCTGGATTCACGCGGGAAGTCGTAAAAGAACAGTTAAATATTGGTTAAATTTCTGCCACTCATTGAGAGCGGAATCATGCAAAATCCAGTAGCGGTGGTGGAGCTCATCCGGAAGATGCGGGCCAAATAGCAGAAAACATTGTTATTAATCATAATACTAACTTAGCAAATAAGCGGTCAACTGCCGGATTTAGGATAATACCAATATGGATACCGGAATTCAGACAAGCTATTGGAAGTTTCATTCCTTCAGGCTGGACAGGGCCAACGCCATACTTTGGCACGATGATCAGGTCGTGCCCTTGCGGCCCAAGAATTTTGCTGCGTTATGTTACCTGATTGAGCGGCATGGGCAGCTGGTGACGAAGGACGAGTTGCTGGATAGCGTGTGGCAGCATCGCCATGTCGGTGAATCGGTGCTGAAAGTGTGCATCAATGAGTTGCGACAGGCCCTTGGAGACAATGCCCGCGCGCCCGCCTATCTCGTAACAGTGGCGCGACGCGGCTACCGCTTCATCGCCCCCGTTACCGAGATCAACCCATCAGAAAAAGCGGAAGAATTTGCGGAAAAATCCCCTACTGGCATTCGCCGCGCAACTCCGCCAGGTAACAGAGCAAACTGGTGGATCGGCCGTGAAACGGCACAAGCGCAATTGCTGGCCATCTGGCGGCATTCGCTGAAGGGTTTGCGCCAGATTGCTTTCTTGACAGGCGAACCGGGAATCGGCAAAACGACCCTGATCGAAATGTTTCTCAACGAGATAAGCGATTACGCCCCGTTGGTTTTACGCATGCGCTGCGTGGAACATTTTGGTCAGGGTGAGGCACTGCTTCCAATGATTGAAGCCATCGAAAAGCATTGTCGCGCACCGGAAGGCGTCAAAATGATCGAGCTATTGCATCGTCATGCGCCGATCTGGCTTGCGCAACTGCCATCAGTACTGCAACCCGAAGAACGAGAAGCGCTTCAGCGTGAAATCTTTGGCGCGAGCCGGGAGCGTATGATACGCGAGGGGTGCGAGCTACTTGAAACCTTGAGCAAGGATGCTCCCTTGATTTTAGTGCTGGAGGATCTCCATTGGAGCGATCACGCAACATTGGACTTTCTCGGTTTGCTGGCACGGCGAAGCGAGTCTGCAGCCCTGCTGGTATTGGCCAGCTATCGGCCAGTCGATGCCGCCTTGCAGGCACATTCCGTTGCATTGGTCCACCGTGAATTGCAGTTACGGGAGATGAGTTCCGAGATAGCCATTGATCCGTTTTCTCCGGACGAGGTCAAAGACTACCTTACCCGTCGTTTCCCTGCCATGGAAATGCCGGACGTCGTGAGTCAAGCCCTTTTTGCCAGGACGGCAGGGCATCCGCTATTCGTCTCCAATCTGATCGAATACCTGGTAAGTCAGCATCGGCATTGGCCTCCTGCACGAGAGTTAATGGTGGACAAGGCACTACCGGATACTATCCGGCGTGTGATCGAACGCGAAATTGAACGATTAAGCCTTGATGAACGGCGTGTGCTGGATGTCGCTAGCGTGATAGGGTCGCACTTCTCGGTGATATTGCTCGGTG
The DNA here is from genome assembly GCA_039928555.1 of Nitrosospira sp. Lineage (GTDB taxonomy): Bacteria > Pseudomonadota > Gammaproteobacteria > Burkholderiales > Nitrosomonadaceae > Nitrosospira. The sequence goes on from JBDSSX010000270.1 coordinate 5,572, forward strand.
CGGTGCTCGATATGGAGGCTGCCGAGGTAGATCGCTGCTGCGATGCCTTGGTCAGGCGGGGCCAGATACTGCTTCCGGACGGCATGGAGCAGGGTTCGAAGGGCGATGTTGTCGGCCACTATGCATTCCGCCACGCTTTATATGTTGAAGTGTTCTATCAACGGTTTGCTCCTGGCCAGATCATCAGATTACATTTGCGCATTGGTGAATGTCTGGAGAAAGTGCACGGTAAGCTGAACCTGAAACATGCCGCAGAACTGGCCTTGCATTTTGAAAAAGGGTGGGATTGGATTCGAGCGGTTCGCTATCTGACGTTATCAGCCGCTAACGCCGCGCATCGTTTCGCCAATCGCCAAGCCTATGACTACCTGGTCCGTGCGTTGGGCATGATTGACCAGCTGCCGGCAGGGCAACAGGTGGAAACACGCATAGACCTCCTGAAGCAATCGTCAGCAATAAGACGCTCGCTGGGTGATATGGCGGGAGCTAAAGCCGACCTGGAGGATATGCGTGCCACGGCCAGAATCTCGGGAAGTTCCCGGGCAGAGGTTCTGGCACTTATCGAACTGAGCCGTGTTCTTGTATGGCTGGATCGCCGTCAATGTCTGGAATTGGCGGAGCAAGCGTTGGCACGTAGTAAAGATCTTGATGACAAAATTCTTCAATCGGTGGTCAAGGGGATGTGGGGTGGACTGAATCTATTATTTGGTCAATGGCGCGAGGACTGCGCCAGCGCGTGCCGCGAAGCCATGGATGTCGCCCGGGCCAGCGCAAGTCCTCAGTTACTGCACACCCGGCTGACACAGCATATCTATATCGAATTGCTGGCTTCGCGTTACAGAAGTGCCTGGGCAACGGCTGAAGAAGCCCTGGCGTTATCGCGCACGCTGGGTGATGGTTACATGTTTATAGTTGGACATTACTACTGCGGATTGGCTTTACTGCATCTGGGCGAATGGCAAAAAATGCGCGAGGTTGCGGAGGAGAGCAGGCGTGCGTTCGAGTCCAACTGTAACGATGCAAATTTACCGCTCCGTTTGCATCGTCAGATCATGATGGCTTGGCTGCATGTGGAAGCCTGCGATTTTGCAGGTGCCAAAACATATTGTGAAGAGGCCCCGTCGGAGAATTCCGGACCTTGGGCTACCTATATCTCAGCTCATTTTTCGGCCATACTTGGAAGGGCGCTACTCGGGCTCGGAGATTACGAGGAGGCGATTCGATGTTTTGAAATTTTTTTTCAGGCGGAGAAAAACGAATCGTTGCCCCTGTCTCGCAATTATTCCTTCCCAGCCTGTCAGGGAGCCTGTGAAGCCTGGCTATCGCTGGGAGAGTTCGGAAAAGCGCGTTATTACGCCCAACGGTTGCACGACCTTTCGGCTGGCGCGCCAGAGAATACTTATCTCGCGCTCAGCCATTCCTTGTTTGCCGAAATCGCCATAAAAGAAAATGCGCTGGATGAAGCTGATTCACAAATTACGAAGGCGCTCGCTATTGTGGAGAGCACGGAAGTTCCGCTTGCTGTCTGGCGCACGTATGCTACGGCGGCGAAATTGTACCATCTGCGGGGTGAAGTACGCGGGGCTAATGAATGCGAATTCAAAAAGCAAAGCGCAGTCAGGAAGCTACTCGCCTCGCTTCAAGACTCTGACCCATTGCGCAAGCATTTATCGAACTTTGTCAAAATGAATACGCTTCGCGTGTATCGTGTCCACAAAAAAAATAACAATGCTTCTCCGTATGGCAATATATTTTGCGATGCGGTGTGATTTTCCTGTAAGCCTTAGCGTATCATTGTCTCTCATTTCTGCAATTGCAAGAGTTCGTCAGAGAGTGCTACCTATGAGAGATTATATGCGGTAGCTCTCAGACACTGACTCGACTGGTCGTATCAAAACTCCTGATAAAATCAGGTTGTCCACCCACAGTCTGATGGTAATCAGGCTGGCCACAGGGCGTTACCGGACCTTCAAATCCGGTCTTTGGGGTCTGATCCGATCTTGGCCTCGTTTTCCCGGTTTTGCTGACTCGGCGTTTCCCCTGGGCCGGCGTAATCGCGTTTTGCGAGTTCTGATGCCATTCTCTGGTGAAAAGCAGCCTGGTGTATGGTTTCCTCCGCGCCTTGCTTATACTTGTTCAGTAAAGCCCAAGTGCGTGATTGGACATCTTGCGCCTGTCTACCATAGAGATAACCTTTTTCTTCGTACTGCTCGAGCAGCTTCCTCTGTTCTTCTGCCTTTATCAGCATTTCTTTGGCGGTATTTTCATATTGCTTTGCCAAATTATTGTGATCGGCAAAGGTTCTGGCATTCTGTGCAGCCTTGCGAGTACTATCATACTGCGCTTCGAGAGGACTCATTTGTGCGCAGGAAGCCAATAAACCAAGCGTGGACAAGACCGCAATAAATGTTCCTGATTTTGTTCTCATGATAGTAATGAATCCAATAGAATGAAAGTGGCTTCATCCTAACTCGGTCCATACTATTGAGTATATTGGGGAAACTCTGATTTTGTATTAAGAGAAACCATTAGGCAACATTTATATGGCAGAAGTGGTTAATGTAAAGGTTGATAATATGTGGAGCTACTCTGAAGAAAACCAGTTACGCATAGGCAATGCCTGCTATTGCGCTTCCAGAATCCACTGGGTGGCATAACGTATCAAATCGGCGCCGTCTTTCAAATTCAGTTTGGTACGAATGTTGAAGCGATGCGTTTCGATAGTTTTAATGCTGCGGTTAAGCAATCTGGCAATTTCCTGACTGCTATGTCCGGATCCAATCAAATGCAGCACCTCGAACTCACTGGGGGTCAAGCTGTTGATCAACGGTTCAGACTCCGAATTTCCCGTCACGACCCGATTCAACAGCTTAGCGTGCATTGGCTTGCTCAGATAAATATTTCCCTTTAATACCTCGCGGATGGCGGTTACCAGCACTTCACCCGGCTCCTGTTTCATCACGTAGCCACGCGCCCCAGCCCGCAAAGCGCGTTCGGCATAAACGGCTTCGTCATGCATGGAGACCATGAGCACGGGCAATTCGGGAATCAGGATGTGTATGTTTTTTATCACCTCAAAACCAGAGAGGGTCTTGAGAGACG